>JAWWBD010000010.1:0-30357 GCA_033721115.1 Woeseiaceae bacterium
CTGGACGAGGCCTAGTATAGCGAAGCACCCGGAGCAAAACGTGATTAGAGTCACGGAAAATCTAGGCGTAATCAGAGATTTGCTGGCGGAAGCGGCCCGCGAGGCAGGTCGCGACCCGGCCACGGTCAGGCTCCTCGCCGTCAGCAAGAAAAAGCCGGCATCGCTGGTCGCAGCGGCGGCCGGGGCCGGGCAGCTCGAATTCGGGGAAAATATCGTCCGGGAAGGCGTCGACAAGATCGCGGCCGTTGGGCGCGACGACCTCGTCTGGCACTTCATCGGCACGCTGCAGAGCAACAAGACGAAGGACGTCGCGACGCATTTCGACTGGGCGCACTCGGTCGACCGGCTGAAGATCGCGAAGCGCCTGAGCGACCAGCGGCCGGCCGACCTGCCGGACCTCAACGTCTGCATCCAGGTCAATGTCGATGCCGAGGCCAGCAAGTCCGGCGTCGCCCCGGCGGCGCTCGGCGATCTCGCACGTGCCGTCGCAGCGCTCCCTCGGCTCAGGTTGCGCGGCCTGATGTGCCTGCCGGCGATCCGCGACGGACTCGCGGCACAGCGCGAACCGTTCGCCCGGCTCAGGCGCCTTAAGGATGAACTCGCGGACAGCGGTCTCGAAACGGACACGCTGTCGATGGGCATGAGCGACGACTTCCGCGCGGCGATCCTCGAAGGCAGCACCATCGTCCGCATCGGCACCGCGATTTTCGGATCACGGGACTGAACGGCTGCGGGTTCTCCATTGACTGACGGACTGACGACTTATGAGTGACGACCTGTTGGGATTCATCGGCGGCGGCAACATGTCGAGCGCCATCATCGGCGGGCTGCTCGCGGCGGGCACCGACCCCGGCCGCATTGCCGTGGCGGAGCCCTCGCCGGCGCAGCGGCGGAAACTCACGGAGCAATTCGCGGGCATCGCGGTCGGCGAGTCGAATGCGGAGATTGCCGCGCACGCGAGCTGTATCGTGCTCGCGGTCAAGCCGCAGGTCCTCGGCGGCGTGTGCCGCGAACTGAACGCTACGGTGCAGGAGACCCGGCCGCTCGTCGTGTCGATCGCGGCCGGTGTACGGACCGGCGATATCGATGCGTGGCTCGGCGGCGGCCTCGCCGTCGTCCGCGTGATGCCCAACCAGCCGGCACTCGTCGGCCGCGGCATATCCGGGCTTTACGCGAACCCGGCGACAGGCGCGCCGGGGCGCGAGCGGGCGCGCGCCGTGATGGCGGCCGTCGGCCAGGTCGTCGAGGTCGAGGCGGAAGACGACATCGACACGGTGACCGCCGTGTCGGGCAGCGGTCCGGCCTACTTCTACCTGCTGATCGACATGCTGCGCGCTGCCGCGGAAGAACACGGCCTCGACGCGGCCGTCGCACGCCGACTCGCGATCGCGACGGCGACCGGCGCCGCGGCGCTTGCAGAAGACACCGACGAGCCCATGGCGGAACTCATCGCACGGGTCCGCTCCCCGGGCGGCACGACGGCCGCGGCACTCGACAGCCTCGAGGCGGACGACATTCGTGCTATCTTCTCGCGGGCCGTGACCGCGGCAAAAACCCGGGCCGCGGAACTCGCGGACCAGGCCGACGGAGACGTTTAAGCAATGCGCCAGGCACTCATTTTCATCATCAGCACGCTATCGCAGCTTTACCTGTTCGTCATGCTCCTGAGGCTCTGGCTGCCGTGGCTGCGCGCCGATTTCCGCAACCCGATCGCCCAGGGCATTTTGAAGCTCACGTCGCCGCTCGTGATCCCGGTGCGGCGCGTCGTGCCACCGATCGGCCGGCTCGACACGGCGACCGTGATCGTCGCCTTCGGGCTCCAGTACCTGACGATCCTCGTCGTGCTGCTGATCAGCGGCACGATGGTCGGCCCGCTGCCGATCGTGCTCACCGCACTGTCGGATCTCGTGATCCTGTCGTGCCAGCTGTTCACGTTTGCGATCTTCATCCACATCATCCTGAGCTGGGTCGCGCCGGGTACCTATAACCCGGCGACGGCGCTGATCGCGATGCTCGTCGAACCGGTGCTGCGTCCGTTCCGGCGCATCGTGCCTTCGCTCGGCGGCATCGATATCTCGCCGATCTTCGCGATCATCCTCTTGCAGGCGATCCGTATCATCGTCACGACGGAACTCAGACCACTGCCCATCTGAAGCCCTCGCCGGCGCTACACGGGACCCAAAATGGTTTATAGTGGACAGCGCTCGAGCGCGCCGGCCGGGGGGGCCGGCCGGCAGGTGTTTCCGGGGGACAGATCACTGATGACCATCAAGAATTCGCTGCTTGCTCTTTCTTTTTTCGCGCTTGCCGCAGCCTGCGGAGGCGGCGAAGCGGAGCGGGACGTCCCGGTCGCCCAGCCGGCCGAGGCATCGCACACGGACATCGGCGAGCACACGGTGCATTTCAGTGCGCTCGCAACCGATCAACTGTCGCCGGAGATCGCGCGAGCGTACAGCATCACGCGCAGCCCCGACCGGGCGATGCTGACGGTCAGCATCATCAATAACGCAGACGGCAGTTCCGTACCCGCGGAGGTATCGGTGCGGACCGTCAATCTCACCGGCCAGCTCAAGAACCTGAAAGATCCGCGGCGCATCGACGAGGGCGAGGCGATCTACTACATCGGCGAGACGACCATCAAGCCTCCAGAGACGCTGGTCTTCGATATCAGCGTCAGGCCCGAAGGCCGTACGCAGCCCGCCGAGGTCCGCTTCAAGCGCGAATTCCACTGAGGTCGATGCGGCCTGCTGCGGCACGACCGCACAGCCGCCTTACCACCGCCCGCGACTTGTGATATCGTCGCGCCGCTTTCGGGGCGCAGCTGCGCCGTTTTATCGCTTGCGGGCATCTGCCCGCTTCTTTTTTTCAGGAGTCGAAGTACATGCCCAGCAACGGAACCAAGCCGCCGACCAAGTCGGAGATCTACGGAAAAATCGTCGAGGACACGGGACTGACCCGCAAAGACGTCGCCGCAGTCTTCGATTCGCTCAACAACCAGATCAAGGCAAGTCTCGGCGGCCGCTCTGCGGCAGGCTCCTTCACACTGCCCGGGCTTTTGAAACTCCGCGTCGTTAAGCGGCCCGCGCGCAAGGCTCGCAAGGGTATCAACAATTTCACGGGCGAGGAGATCATGATCAAGGCGAAACCTGCCTCGAAAACGGTCAAGGCGACCCCGCTCAAGGCGCTCAAAGACATGGTCTGAGCCCCGGCCTCACACCCCGCCCGCGGGGCGGCAGGCGGGCCTCAGGCCGGGGCCCGCGCGATGAAATCGACGACGGCGCTGCGGAGCTCTACCAGGCGGCCGTGGAAAAAATGCTCCGCACCGGCCATGACCAGCAATTCCGGTCCGGGCGCGAGACCATTGACCCAGTCGATGGTCTCGTCGACGGCGACGAGCTCGTCGCTGTCCCCCTGCACAATCAGCCACGGACAGTCGGGCTGGCTCTCGAGGCCGTTCGCGAAACGCCGCACGGCAGGCGCGACGGTGACGAGCCCGGCGACGGGGTCAGCGAGCGCCGCCCGGATCGCGATGGCCGCGCCGAAAGAGAAACCGGCCAGCCACAACGGGCGCCCGCGTTCCTCCTGCCGCAGCCAAGCGACGGCCGCCCGCGCGTCTTCCAGCTCGCCGCGGCCGTCGTCGTAAACACCTTCGCTTTGCCCTACGCCGCGGAAGTTGAAACGCAGCGCGACGAAGCCCGACTGCACGAAGGCACGCGCCAGGGTGTACGCCACCTTGTTGTGCAGGGTGCCGCCATGCTGCGGGTGCGGGTGACAGACGACCGCGCAGCCGGTGGGCGTACCGTGCTTCGGCCGATCCAGCACTGCCTCCAGCTGCCCTGCGGGCCCCGGGATGGCTAGGCTGCCGGTCGCCGGCGCCTGATAAGCAGATTTCGCAGTCATTTTTTATGCGCAGGCTGGTGTAAAATCAGGCCCTTATGCGGCATGCCCCCGGCGCCGCAACCAACGGACGGAAGTCGTCATGAACAGCATGATCGAACTGGAAGCACGTTACTGTGCCCAAAACTACCGGCCCCTGCCAGTCGTGCTCACGCGCGGCGAGGGCGTTTACGTCTGGGATACCGACGGCAAGAAATACCTCGACATGATGAGCGCCTACTCGGCGGTCAGCCATGGTCACGCGCACCCGCGCCTGGTCAAGGCCGTCACGGAGCAGGCCGCGCGGCTCAACATCGTCTCGCGCGCCTATTACACGGACCGGCTCGGCCCGTTCCTCGCGCGCGCCTGCGAACTGACGGGTCAGGACGTCGCCCTGCCGATGAACACGGGCGCCGAAGCCGTCGAGACCGCGCTCAAGACTGCGCGCAAGTGGGCTTACAAGGTCAAGGGCGTCGCGGCGGACAAGGCCGAAATCATCGCGTGCCGCGGCAACTTCCACGGCCGGACGATTGCGATCGTCGCGATGTCGGACGAATCGCAGTACCGCGCCGGGTTCGGCCCGTTCCCGCCGGGCTTCCGGCTCGTCGACTACGGTAACCTCGACGCACTCGAGGCCGCCATCAACGAGAACACGGCGGCATTCCTCGTCGAGCCGATCCAGGGCGAGGGCGGCATCATCATCCCGCCCGAAGGTTACCTGCGCGCGGCTGCGGAACTCTGTCGCAAGCACAACGTGCTGTTCATCGCCGACGAAGTGCAGACCGGTCTCGGCCGCACCGGCAAGCTGCTCGCCTGTCAGCACGAGGACGTGCAGCCGGACGGACTGATCCTCGGCAAGGCACTCGGTGGCGGCATCCTGCCCGTATCACTGTTCCTCGCGAACCGGAACGTCATGCAGGTGTTCCGGCCGGGCGACCACGGCAGCACGTTCGGCGGCAATCCGCTGGCGGCAACCGTCGGCCTCGAAGCGCTGGAGATCCTGGTCGACGAGGACCTTCCGGGGCGGAGTGCCGAACTCGGCGCCTACCTGCTCGACGCGCTGCGCCGGATCGACAGCCCGCTGATCCGCGACGTCCGCGGCCGCGGGCTGTTCATCGGCGTCGAGATCGATCCCGAGCTTGCGACGGCCCGCTCGGTCTGCGAAGCGCTGATGGCACGCGGGGTGCTCAGCAAGGAAACGCACGAGACCGTCGTGCGGCTCGCGCCGCCGCTCGTCATCACGCAGGCCGAACTCGACTGGGCACTCGCCAGGATGCGCGAGGCGCTGGGCGAGGTGGATCGCCTCAGGCTGGCCTCGTAGGACCCGGGTGGTGCCCGAACCGAGCGCAATACTGATCCTCCTCATCGTCGTTGCGCTCGTTGCCGGGATCGTCCTCGGCTGGGTCATCCGAAGCCGCCGGGCCGAGACAGAGAAGGCAGCGATCAATGCGGGCTGGTCCGAACAGTTCGACGCGCAGCGCAGCGAACACGAGCGCCTGGTCGAGCAGAACCGCAGCCTGATGGACCAGAACAGCCAGTACCAGGCGTCGAACCGGGACTCGAAGATGCGCGCGGCCGAACTCTCTGCAGCCTTGAAGGAGGCTTTCGAGCGCCGCGACGAACTGCAGCGCCAGATCAAGGACATCCGCGGTAACCTCGAGTCGGCCGTGGCCGCCCGCAGCCAGCTCGAGAGCGACATTGCGCACCGCGCCGCCGAGGTCGACGTGACGGCGACAGCCCTGAAACAACGAGACCTGCGCATCGCACAGCTCGCGAAAGAACTGAAGGGCTGGCAGGAGCGCGTCCCGCCGCTGATCGAGAAGTTCCGTTCGCGCAACGAGGAAGCGACAGCGCTCGAAGCCGAACTGGCCGAAGCCCGCGAGCGCATCGAGGCGCTGGAGGAGATGATGGGCTCCGACCAGACGCGCGTCGAGCCGCTCGACCGTGCGGCGCTGGGCGAGAATTTCTTCGCTTCGAACGAACCGCTCGAAGCCGGCGACGATGACGTCGCGGGCGCAGCCGCGTTTGCCGATGCGGACCGGGACGAGCCGGCGGCAACAGCGACGGCGCAAGCGGACGCTGCCGACGACGCGGGCGATAACGCCGACGACAACGGCGACGTTGACGACGCGCTGCCCGGCAGCGACGGCCCGGATCCCGGCGCCACGGGACCGGCTGCGGCGTCGAACGGGGGCGAGCGCGACAACCTGAAGCTGATCAAGGGCGTCGGGCCCGCTATCGAGAAAACCCTGAACGAAATGGGCATCCGGCGCCTCGAGCAGATCGCGGCGATGAGCGAATACGATATCGACCGGGTCGCGCGGCGGCTCAAGGGTTTCAGGAGCCGTATCTACCGCGAGGACTGGATGGGCCAGGCGCGAGACCTCCTCGAAGAACGCGGCACGGCAGGACGGGGCTGAGCCCGGTGAGGGCGGGTCGCGCACCGACCTTCGTCGTACTCTTCATTACGGGCGCGGGTCTCCTCGTCTCCGGCCCGACCGCCGAACAGACCCTGCTGCGGGACGCCGGCGGGGGTCCGTACCCGACACTTGCCGCACCGGCTTTCGACGCCGAGCTCAAAAAAGGCGAGCTGACCGTGACCGGGGAGACGGCCTCGACGAGGCACGATGCGGCGCTGCGCGCGGCCCTCGGCGATACCTCCGCCCGGACCGACCTCGTCGCCGGCATCCTGCTGCCGGACTACTGGCCGGCCGGAACGCTCGCACTGCTCGGCGCCGTGCGCGCACTCGACGCCGGCGGAGGCTCCATGACGACGGGCTCGGTCGAGCTGCGCGGCGTGACGACGGCGCCGGCCCGTCTCGAGGCAAGACTCGACGCATTGCGCGCGGTACTTCCCGACGGCATCGAACTCCGCGACGAAACGATTCGGCTTCCAGGTGCCGAATCACTCGCGGCCCTCTGCGCCCGGACTTTCGCCGCGCTGGCGGACGAGACCATCGAGTTCGAGCGGTCGCGCGCGACACTCCGGCCGTCAGCGCATGCGCAGCTCGACAGACTGGCCGAGTTCGCTTTCGACTGCCCGGGGCAACGCATCCGGATCACCGGTCACACGGACGCATCGGGCGCTCGGGACTGGAACCTGGAACTCAGCCGCCTGCGGGCCGAAGCCGTCGCCGATGACCTCGTGCGGCGGGGCATTGCCGCCGAACGTTTCGTCGTCGCTGCGAAGGGTGCCGCCGAACCCGTCGCCGACAATGCCACGGCGCTCGGCCGGCGCCTGAACCGGCGTATCGAGTTCGCACTCGATGACGGTCAGTCGCCCGCCGGCGCCGCGAGGCTCTCCGCCGAGAAGAGCTCCACCTCGAAGACCAGCGTCGAACCGGGCGGGATCACGTTACCGACGGCGCGGTCGCCGTAGGCCATTTCGGGCGCGATCGTCAGTTCCCTGACCTCCCCGACCTGCATGCCGGCAACGCCCTGGTCCCACCCGCGGATCACGCGGCCGGCCCCCAGCGGAAACGTGAACTTCTGGCCGCGATCGATCGAGCTGTCGAACTTGGTGCCGCGGTTGTCCGGCGCCTCCGCGTCGTACAGCCACCCGGTATAGTCGACCTCGACGCTGTCTCCCGCCTCGGCGGTATCGCCACTGCCGGGCCGCAGGATACGTGCCGTCAGGCCGGGAGCGATCTCGAACGGCTCGGCGGCGGCCCCGTCGGTGCCGGTTGGCGCCTCCGCCTCCGGTGCCGGTGGCGTTTCCGCGGGCTCTTCGACGGATCGGTCGGCACAGCCCACGAGCAGGGAAGCGGCCAGCGGCAGCAGGAAAAGATCGCGAATGGTCATCGGCAAAACCTCGGTCGGTTTGAGTCGGTGGGTGACGCGGAGCTCAGTCTGCGTCCTGGAAATCGAGCGATGCGGAATTGATGCAGTAGCGGAGGCCCGTCGGCTCGGGTCCGTCTTCGAAGACGTGTCCCAGGTGTGCACCGCAGTTGCTGCACACGACTTCCTGGCGAATCATGCCGTGGCTCTTGTCGACGATCGTCCTGACGGCATCGCCGGCCAGCGGCAGCCAGAAGCTGGGCCAGCCGGAGCCCGAGTCGTACTTGTGTTCTGAAGAAAAGAGCTCGGCGTCGCAGCAGACGCAGCGGTAGGTGCCGTCGGCCTTGTGGTCGACGTAGCGGCCGGTGAACGGGCGCTCGGTACCCTTTTTCTGCGTGACCTCGAACTGCTCGGGCGTCAGCTTGCTGCGCAGCTCGTCCGGGTCCGGCCTGGTGTCTGCCATCGCTGTCTCGTTCGTGGCCATCGGGACCGCCGTTTTAGCCTGCGGCTGCCGCCGAATCAAGCTCGAGCAGCAATTCGTTGATGCGCCGGACATAGTCGCCGGGCCGGTCGAGCTGCGCGCCGTCGGCGAGGACGGCGTGGTCCAGGATGACGTTGGCGAGTGTCGCGAACCGCGCTTCGTCGGTCTCGGCCGCAAGGCGCTTGAGCAGCGGGTGATCGACATTGACCTCGAGCACCGGCTTCGACTCCGGCAGCGCCTGGCCGCTGGCCTCCAGCATGCGCCGGAGTTGCGGGTTCAGCGCATCGGCGCCGGCGACGACGCACGCTGCCGAATCGACCAGCCTGCGGCTGACGTTGACGGCTTCCACCCGGTCCTTGAGCACTTTCTTCATTTTTTTCAGGAGCGGCTTGAACTCCTCGTTCTGCGCGTCCTGCGTGAGCTTTCCCGATTCCGGCAGCTCGAGGTCCGCCCGCGCGACGTCGACCAGCGCCTTGCCGTCGAACTCGGCGAGCGCCTCGACGATCCAGGGATCGATGCGATCGGTCAGGAGCAGCACCTCGATGTCGCGCTTCGCGAACGCCTCGAGCTGCGGGCTCGCGGCCGCCGTCGCGTGGTTGTCGGCCAGCAGGTAGTAGATCTTCTCCTGCCCGGCGCCCATGCGGCCGGCGTAGTCATCCAGCGATACCTCCGGCGTCGCCCCGCTTTTCGTGGACGCGAAGCGCAGGAGTTTCGCGAGCTTGTCGCGATGCTCCGGGTCCTCGACCAGGCCCTCTTTCAGTACCTGGCCGAATTCGCGCCAGAAGGTCGCGTACTTGTCCGGTTCCTCGCTCGCGAGCCTGGCGAGCATGTCGAGCACCCTGCGCGTCAGCGCCTTGCGGATCGCGGCGAGCTCGGGATTCTGCTGCAGCAGCTCGCGCGACACGTTGAGCGGCAGGTCCGACGAGTCGACCACGCCCTTGACGAAGCGCAGGTACAGCGGCAGGAACTGTTCCGCGTCGTCCATGATGAAGACGCGCTGCACGTACAGCTTGAGCCCGCGCGGTTTCTCCCTGTTCCAGAGGTCGAACGGCGCGACCGACGGGATGTAGAGCAGGCTCGTGTATTCGCGCTTGCCCTCGACGCGGTTGTGGCTCCAGGCCAGCGGGTCGGCGAAGTCGTGGGAGAGGTGCTTGTAGAATTCGCGGTACTCGTCGTCCTCGATCTCGGTTCGCGGCCGGGTCCACAGCGCCGTCGCCGTGTTGACCACGCGTTCCTCCGTTTCTTCGGCGCCGGCGTCGACGAGCGCGACCGGAAACGCGATATGATCCGAGTAGCGCCGGATCAGCGTCTCGATCCGCAGCGCTTCCGCGAACTCCCTGGCGTCGTCCCGGAGCCTGAGCGTGACGCGGGTGCCGCGCGCTTCGCGCTCGATGTCCTCGACCGTGAACTCGCCCTCGCCGTTCGACGTCCAGCGGACGCCCGCATCGCCGCCGGCGCCTGCGCGCCGCGTCTCGACCGTAACGGACTCGGCAACGATGAAAGCGGAGTAGAACCCGACGCCGAATTGCCCGATCAGCCGCGCATCCTTCCGGCTGTCGCCGGTCATCCGGCTCAGGAATTCCGTCGTGCCGGAGCGTGCGATCGTGCCGAGGTTGTCGATGACTTCCTGCCGCGACATGCCGATCCCGTTGTCCTCGACTGCGATCGTCGCCGCCTTCGGATCCACCTCGACGCGGATGCGGAGTTCCGGGTCGTCGGCGAGCAGGTCCGGGTTCTCGAGAGCTTCGAAACGCAGCTTGTCGGCAGCGTCGGATGCGTTCGAAATCAGCTCCCGGAGAAAAATCTCGGGATGGCTGTACAGGGAGTGGATCATCAGCTTCAGGAGCTGACGCACCTCGGTCTGGAATCCCAGTGTCTCGCGACTCGCAGCTTCGCTCACGGCGCAGTGTCTCCTGGCAACGGGTTCGGGCGGGCTGCCGGCGACGGCCGGCCCCGGTGGAGACGATGAGGGCACCCGCGGCTATTTCAAGGGGCCGCGCCCCGCGGGATCAGTGCCGGGCGGGAAGGCCGTGCGCGGACGTGACCGCGTGATACAGGAGCCCCGTGAACAACAGCATCGCCGCTGCGAGCGCGAGCGGGGGATGGTTCACGGCGAGCAGGATGCCGCCCCCGAGGCAGGCACCGAATGCCAGCAGGCAGCAGAGCCATACCGCGATGGTCCGCAGGCGTTCGCGGGCGAGCCCGATCGAACTGACCAGGTCGTCGAGGTCGTCGAGCAGCTGGACGATTCGCTCCATCGTATCAGCGGACGATCGAGAGCGCGGGCCCGGTCGGGGCCTGTTCACCGGCGCAGTCGTCGGTGTCGCTCAGTGCATCGATGTTCGACTGCTTGGCGTGCGCGATGGCGCGATGGAACAGCTCCCAGCGCTGCCGCGCAGATTCGTCCTTGAGCATGATGACCGGGAATTCGGCTTCCGTGCACTTGGGTTTCATACGATTCGCTTCGCTTCCAGCATGCGTCCGAGGTTCGACTATAAAAGCGTCTCGATCGCACCTCCGTGAGGCAGATCACAGCTTGCTTTCGCGGACCCGGAATGCGCGTTCGAACTGCCGAAATTACGACGCAGGTCCGGTTGCGGTACGTGACGAAGTCACACCGATCGGGGCGGCGCCAGGCAGCACCGCGGCCGCCAAAAAAAACGCCGGCTGGGTGCCGGCGCGTGTTGACCATAATGCGGAAGCGATCGAAGTGCCCGATCTTCAGCTGCCGCCTTCATCGGTGTCGGGCGTCCAGTTGCGGCGGACCTCTTCGGTCCACTTGCGATAGCCCTTCCAGGTGTAGAGCGCGGGATCGATGCCGCTGCGGCGTCCGCGCGGCGCGGGGGCCTTGGATACCCAGTGGCGATAGTGTTCCCAGCCGTCCGCATCGTTTGCGGCGCGCGGCGGCAAGTCGACGCGATCGGGCGCCTCCTCGTTGTCGTCCGCATCCTTCGGGAATTTCTCGGCCCAGTTCAGGTGCTTGCTCTCCGGCATGCGCTGGCCCCTGTCAGTCCTTTGTACGAAGACTATGTTTTCCAGGGCCCCGGGCACAGGAACTGCATCACAGTGCGAAGTGGGATTTTTCTCTTTTTTTTCAGTGAGATACGGCCATTTTTTTACTTAATGGCCGGCCAGAGCCCAGTGCGGGCGGGGCATTTTGACAATATCCCGGGTGCTAGCGAATCCGGTAACAGGGCTGGTAGTCGCCGCCGGAGATCTTCATCCGGTTTTGCGCAACGAAGGACGCCAGGAGATCGTCCAAAAGGCCCATGACCTCCGCGGAACCGTCGATCTCGAAGGGTCCGCGCTGCTCGATCGCCGCGATCGTGTCCTCGCGGACGTTGCCCGACACGATTCCCGAAAACATGCGCCGCAGGTTGGCAGCGAGCCGGTGCCGGGGCAGGGACTTGTCGATGCGGATCTCGCGCATCGTTTCGTGCGTTGCCGTGAAGGGCTGCTGGAAGTCGAGATCGATGGCCAGCCGCCAGTTGAAATAATACGCACCGCCCTGCTCGCGGCGACGCAGCCGAACGTCGTCGAAGCCGGCAGAAAGCGTCTGCGCCACCTGGCGCGGATCGTCCATGATGATCGTGTAGCGACTGCGTGCTTCGTCGCCGAGGGTCTTGTGGACGAACTCGTCGATCTGCCGGAAATACGTTTCCGATTCGGGCGGCCCGGTCATGATGACAGGGAGCGGCTGGTCGGCATTGTCAGGATGCAGCAGGATCCCGAGGAGGTACAGGATCTCCTCGGCCGTGCCGACCCCGCCCGGGAAAACGACGACGCCGTGCCCGACACGCACGAATGCCTCGAGGCGTTTCTCGATGTCGGGCATGATCACCAGCGAGTTGACGATCGGGTTCGGCGATTCGGCCGCGATGATGCCGGGCTCGGTAATCCCGACGTACCGGCCGTTCTTGATCCGCTGCTTGGCGTGACCGATCGTTGCACCTTTCATCGGGCCCTTCATCGCGCCGGGGCCGCAGCCCGTGCAAACGTTGAGGCCCCGCAAGCCCAGTTCGTAGCCGACCTGCTTGCTGTAGTCGTATTCCTCCCGGCTGATTGCGTGCCCGCCCCAGCACACGGCCAGGTCGACGCTCGCGGGCAGGCGCAGGAGTCCCGCATTGCGGACGATGTGGAAAACGGCGTCGGTGATGCCGGCGCTGGATTCGAGGTCGAAGCGCCCGCTGCCGTAAACCTCGTTGCGCGTGAAGACCAGGTCCCGCAACACGGCGAACAGCAGTTCGCGGATGCCGCGGATCATCTTGCCGTCGACGAACGCGATGCCGGGCGCGCCGGTCAGCGACACCTTGAGGCCGCGGTCTTCCTGCAGGAAGCCGACGCTGAAGTCCCTGAAGTGCTCGAGCAGCGCGCGCGCGTCATCCGAGTCCATCCCGGAATTCAGCACGGCGAGCATGCAGCGGCGGATCAGCGTGTAGAGCCCGCCCTCGCCGCTCGAGCGCAGCTGGTCGACCTCCAGCTGCGAGAGCACCTCGAGGCTGCCCTCGGGCCAGACCTCGGCATCGACGAATTCGGGGTAGGCGGAGATCAGGGCCTGATCTCGATCGGCGTGTCGCTGTCCGTCATCAGCCAGATGTCGATCATGTCGGAATTGGACACGGCGATGCAGCCGTTGGTCCAGTCCCGCGTCCGGTAGTAGGCCTCCGGCTGGGTGGGGTTGTTCGGCTGGCCGTGGATCATGATCTGGCCGCCGGGGTCCAGGCCCCTGGCGCGTGCGGCGCGTACGTCCTCCGGGTTCGGGTACGAGACCCTGATCGCCAGGAAATATTCGCTGTCGGGATTGCGCCGGTCCAGTCGATAGTGCCCTTCGGGCGTGCGGAAGTCGCCCTCGTGTTCCTTGTCACCTTCCGGCACCATGCCGAGCGCGATCCTGAACGTCCGGAACGGACGCCCGTCCTTCAGGAGATGCAGGACGCGCTTCGACTTTTCGATCAGCACCTTGTCCGCGACCGGGAACTCGCCGGCGGTGGCCGTCGCCCCGAACAGCAGCAGCGCGGCGAGGACTAGCAGCCGTCGCGATCGTTCAATGATGTTGGCTTCGAGCGCCTGCATGGTGATCCCCGGTCAATCCGCGAAAGCCTAGCAAACCTCGTCCGGCGGGAAAATGGCCGGCGTCACACGTTGCGCCCGACGATCCAGCCGATGGCAAAGCCGATGCCGCCGGCGCCCGTCGTGTACCACGGCAGGAACCGGAAGAGCTGGCCCGGGTCCGGCGGCACGCCGAACATCGCGTCCAGGTTCACCGAGTACGCGTAGTGCAGATACACCGAGAGGCCCAGTGCCGGCACGGCGAAGCCGAGTGTGCCGAGCGGCAGGCGCCAGCCCGAGCCGGCCCAGCCGCCGGCGCCCCGCCACAGGGTCAGTGCCGACAGCAGCACGAGCACACCGAGCGGCAAGAGGTTTCGGAGCACCCAGGGGCCGCCGTCCTGGACATCGGCGAACCAGGCACCGGCCGCTGCCGCGACGAGCAGCACGGGCGCGAGGCGCAGGGCGATCAGTCCGCCCACGCCGGCATCAGGTCTGCGGCGCCGCAGCCATGACCGGGAACCGGACGGTCATGCCGGGCCGGATGCGGTCGAGATCGAGTCCCGGGTTGTATTGGCGGAACAACCAGATCGGCACGTCGTATTCCCTGAGCGAGAGTATCCAGATGGACTCGCCGCGTTCGACCGCGTGCTCGGTGATGCCCGTGATCACGTGCCGGCGGAAAAAGCTGTCCTGTTGCCGCCGGTGATAGGCCACGCGCCGGCTCTCGAACGTTGCCGCATCGACCCGGCCGAGGTCGAGCTTCAGGCGCTTGCCGACCGCGACCGGACGCCCGAACGGCAGGCCGTTGATGTCGCGCAGCCGCTGCGTGCGGATCTCGAGCCAGTCGGCGAAGTGCCCGAGTGTCTCGAGCTCGTGCACCTCGATCGTGCCGTCGTCCGCGACGCTGTAGTCGCTCGGATCGGACAGCAACGCCGTCTGCAGCGTGCCGAGCAGGGTCGCGGTGATATCGCCCGTCATCGTCGCCGGCGTCACTTCCTCGACCACTTCGGCCTCGGCTTCCGCCACGAGCTCCGGCTCGGGCTCAGACTCCGGCTCGATCACGGCGGCCGCAACCGGCGGCGGCGCAGCCGCAACCGGCGCCGGCCCGGCGGCGGGCAGGCGCAGCTGCTGCCCGGCCCGGATCCGGTGCGAACTGCCGAGCTGGTTCAGTGCGACGAGCGTCGACACCCGCGTGTCGTAGGCCTCGGCGATCTCGGACAGCGTGTCGCCACGCACGACGGTGTGGAACAGGTCCGGCAGCTGCTCGCCGTGGCGCTGGCCGGGGTCGAGGCTGGCGACGACGTTCGCGAGCGATCCGTTGGTCGCGGCGCGCGGCAGGCGCAGGCGAAAACCGCGCGGCACGTGCTTGCTGCCCTGCCAGACCGTTGCCTGCAGCGCCGGGTTGTGCCGGGCGAGGTCGCGCTCGGAGACGCCGAGAGCCCGGCTCAGGTCGCGGGCGGCGACGTACGCATCGAGCTCGATCTCGTCGAAGTCGACGGGCACATCGTAGGTGACACCCGGGAAATACGCCTCGGGATCACGGTCGATGCGCCGCGCGGCCATGAACGCGACATAGAAATTGCGCGATGCAAACCCGAAGGTCCTGCCGTCGTACTTGCGCAGGATGTCGGTGTAGGCCGTGTCGCCGTAGCGGCCCATCGCGCGCCGGACGCCGGCCAGCCCGTGATTGTAGGCAGTAATCGCCATCGGCCAGTTGCCCGTAATCGAGTAGTTGTAGGCGAGCAGTTGCGCGGCGGCGCGGGTCGCCGCGAACGGGTCGTTACGCTCGTCGATGACGTGATCGATGCGCATGAAACGACGGCCCGTGCTGCGGGTAAACTGCCAGATCCCGGAAGCGCCGACGTGGGAACGCGCATCGGGATTGTACGAGGACTCGACGTGGGGCAGCGCGACGAGGTCCGCGGGCACGCCGAGCGCCGTCAATTCCGCCACGATGTAGTCGCGCCAGCGGCCGGAGCGCGCGAGCCCTTCGCGAAAGCGGTCGGACAGGCCCTGCTGGTAGCGGATGCGGTTCCTTGCCGCGGCGAGCTCGGCGCTTGCGACGTCCGCTGGCCAGAGTGCGAGGACGGCTGCTTCGTCGGGCCCCAGGTTATCGCGGCTGCCGTTCGCAAGTTTGTCGAGGATCTCCTTCAGCCGATCCCGGCGCGCATTCGTGATTTTCCGTCGCTCGCGCCGGTCGTGTTCCGGTTCGAAGTCGATAATCTCGTAGACGACGCCCAGGTGCCGGCTGTCGTGCAGCACGCCCTGGTCCGTCGAATAGAGGGAAAAAATGTCGACCCAGAACTGGACGTCGGGCTCGAGTTCGGCGGGCAACGGGAATTCTTCGGCCGGCGCCGAGGTCCAAGCGGCAAGAACCCAGAAGAGTGTTGCCACCGCTTTTTGTCTTGTTATTTGACCCAATTCAAGTTTCAATCGTAAAGCTTTGATTACATCACAGAAAAACCGGGAGCTGGACGTTAAGCTGGCACCCGGTCGTCAGCGGCTTCGGCCGCTCCGGCGAGAGGATACCCGTCTCTGCAGCCCCATGAACCGATTCTGTCGCAAAAGCCGGTTTTGCCCGCGGTTTCCGCTCCTCGCGCTGCTGCTCGCGGGCCCGTGGTGCCTCGCGGGCGAGGTCGCCGTCGATCCCCCGGACCAGGGCGCCGACATCAGGGAGGATACGACCGAGGATACGGACTCGCGTTCCGGCGACGTCGCGGCGAGCGTCGAGGAGATGGTGCCCCCCTTTGAGCCGCACGTGACCGAGGTGCCGCTGGCCGAGGCGGTGCAATCCGTCGAGGAAGAGCTGGCCGAACCCCTCGATATCCTGGGCTGGTCCGTGGCGCCGGGCACGGCGATGCGCCTGTCATGGGCCGCGACGGAACTCTTCGAGGGTGTGCCGGTGACGACACCGGTGCTCGTCGTCAACGGCCGCATGCCGGGACCGACACTGTGCCTCACGGCAGCCGTACACGGCGACGAGCTCAACGGGATCGAGATCGTCCGGCGCGTGCTGCACGACGCGGACCCGGACCGGCTGGCGGGCGCGCTGATCGGCGTACCGATCGTCAACGTCCAGGGTTTCCGGCGCGGGTCACGCTACCTGCCCGACCGTCGCGACCTCAACCGGTATTTCCCCGGCAATCCCAACGGCAGCGCCGCCGCGCGTATCGCGCACTCGTTCTTCACGAGCGTCATCGACCACTGCGATGCGCTCGTCGACCTGCACACCGGCTCGTTCGAGCGCACGAACCTGCCGCAGATTCGTGCCGACCTGCGCAACCCGGACGTCGTCACGCTCGCGCAGGGCCTCGGCTCCATGGTCATCCTCCACTCGACGCCGGCGCTCGGCACGCTCCGGCACGCGGCGACGCGCGCCGGCATCCCGGCCGTGACGCTCGAAGCCGGCGGACCGCTGGAACTCGAACTCAGCGAGGTCAAGCACGGCGCCAAGGGTATCGAGACGCTGCTCAACTCGCTCGGCATGGTCAAGCGGATGCGCCTCTGGGGCGAGCCCGAGCCGGTCTATTACCGCTCGTCCTGGGTCCGCGCGGACAACGGCGGCATCCTGCTCGCCAGCGTCAGCCTCGGCAGCACGGTCCGCAAGGGCGACCTGCTGGGCACGATCACGGACCCGATGAGCAACGCGCGCTCGGAACTGCGGTCGCCGTACGCCGGCCGAATCATCGGCATGGCCAGGAACCAGGTCGTCATGCCCGGCTTTGCCGCGTTCCACGTCGGCATCCAGACCGAGGAAGCGCCCACCGACGACTACATCGGCCCGCCCCTCTCGGACGTACCGAAGCGCAGCAAGGACTACGTCGACGGCATGTCCGAATAGGCGCGCCGGCGGGTCGACCGCGCGATCCGCTCGGGCCGATGCGGCTTTACTCAGCTCACCGGCCTTCCTAAGCTCCGCCCATCATGGGTTCCGAGCGCAGACGGCTGACCGACTACCGCGCCCCCCGCTACTGGCCGATCTGGGCCGGGCTGGGGCTTTTGCGGCTCGTCTGCCTGTTGCCGCACCGAACCGCGCTGGCCGCCGGCCGGCTGCTCGGGCGCCTCGCCTGGCGCCTGGGGGGTGAACGCCGCGCCGTCGTCCGGCGCAACCTCGAGCTCTGTTTCCCCGAGCTCGACGCCGCCGCGCGCGAGGCCCTGGTCCGGCGCCACTTCGAGGCACTCGGCATGTCGGTCATCGAGATGGGCCTCGGTCGCTGGGCCAGCGACCGGCACCTTATCCGGCATACGACGCTGACCGGCCTCGAACACGTCAGGCGAGCGGTTCGCGAGGGCCGGGGCGTCATCCTGCTGAGCGCGCACTTCACGACGCTCGAACTGAGCGGACGCGTGCTGGCCCTGAACATCCCGCCATTCGACGCCGTGTTCCGGAAGAACCGCAGCGAGTTCATCACCGAGCTCCTGCGCTCCGGGCGCGAGCGCTCCGCGGACCGCACGATAGAGAAGCGCGACATCAAGACCATGGTGCGCAGCCTGCGCGACGGGCGACCGGTCTGGTATGCGCCGGACCAGAGCTACAAGCGCAAGGGCGCCGAGGTGATCGAGTTCTTCGGCGTGCCGTCGATGCACACGACGGCGACCTCGACGCTGGCGCGCCTCGGCAATGCCGTCACGCTGCCGTATTTTCCCCGGCGCCTCCCGGACGGCCGCTACGAGCTCGCGATCCTGCCGCCCTTCGAAAACTTTCCGAGCGACGACCCGGTCGCCGACACGCAGCAGTACGTCGCCGTCCTCGAGGAACACATCCGCCGCTGCCCGGAGCAGTACTTCTGGGTGCACCGCAAGTTCAAGGACCTGCCGGCCGGCTACCCGGATTACTACGCCGACCTCGATGCCTCGAAATAGCCCGCGAGCAGCTGCTCCCAGTTTTCCCTTGTGAAGTTCACCTGCGGGTCGAGGCCCCTGATTTTCACTAGCGAGCGTTCGAGGCGCGCCAGGGTGCGCTGTTGCCAGGGTCCCGCCGGCCGCAACCGGCCGCGATCGAAGTCGAGCAGCCAGACGCGATCCTGCTCGTCGACCTGCACGTTGTAGGCGTTCATGTCGGCATGGAACACCCCCTCGGCGTGGAACGCGCGCAGCGCGCGGCCGATCCCGCTCCAGAACGCCGCGTCCCGGCGCTCGCCGGTGACGGCCGCCGACAGCGGCCGGACACCGGGGATCCGCACCGTGATGATGTCGGCCGTGTAGAAAGGCCCGCGGCGGCGGAACCGGGCGGCCGCCGGGCGCGGCACGTTGAGCCCGCGGGCCGCGAGCTTCGCCAGCAGCCGCCACTCGCGGAACGGCCGCGTGCTGTCCTCCCCGGTGTAGACGTACCGGTCGCGGACCAGGCGTCCCACGAGGCCGCCGCGCAGGTAATGGCGCAGGACGAACTGGCGCGGGACGTTGCCGACGTAAAGTGTGCTGCCGCGACCGCCCGCGCCAGGCGCGCCGGCCAGCGGCTCCGCATGCAGCCAGCCGGCCTGCGTGAACCGTTCCGGCCCTATCTCGCGGATGACCTGGGGATCGTAAATTATCGCGCCGTCTTGCGTTTTATCGACTTTTTCAGTCATTTTGCGTGACTTTCCGCGATTTTCATCGATTTTAACCTTGCTCGACGGCTCCGTTCAGCGCCTTCCCGGGGCCGGTTCCGACAGTCGAGCAGTTTGCGTCATTTTGATCGATTTTCGACGCCATTTGGCCGCTTATAATCGCAATTTAGCGACTTTTATCGATTTTTATGGTTCCGGATTCGGCCGGCATCGAGCCGCGGCCTCGGTCCCGATGTCAAAGCTGCTGCCGACGTCACGATCGCGGAACATCACCGATTATCTCGCCATTTTCTGCCGATTTCGGCAATTTTTTCGAATTTCGGCTAGTCGTCAGTATTGTCGAGGACGTACTGCGCCCCGCAGTACGGGCACTTGGCCTCGCCCGTCGCCTCGACCGGCAGGTAGACCTTCGGATGGGAATTCCACAGGTACATGCCCGGCATCGGGCAGGACAGCGGCAGATCCTGCCGGCGCACCTGGTAACGGTGCTGCGCGTTGGCCGGGATCAGCTTCTCGTCGATGGTGCCGGAACGGGTCGTCACGATCGGATACGTCCTGTCGGTTGCGAGCGGAGAGGGATTATACGCGCAGCGCCCCGAGCCCGGGCAAGGTACTCAGGCAGCGAAGGCCCGGTCCCAGGAATCGCGGACGCTGCGGCGCTCGGCGGCGAACTCGTCCGCGTCGACGAGCGGCGGCTTCTCGTCCAGCGACAGGTGATGCAGGCGCTGCCGGTAACGCCGGTAGATCTCCTGCAGCCCGGTGGCCTCCGTTTCGGCGAGGCACCCGGCGGCGGCGAGTACGCCGAGCTGGCGGATGTTATCCGGGTAGTGGATCACGGCGCGGCGCCTGGCGGCATTTGCCAGTACCAGGTACTGGACGATGAACTCGATATCGGCGATGCCTCCGGGGCCCTGCTTGAGGTCGAACCGGCCGGCACTGCCCTTGTCGAGGTTATCGCGCATGCGCCGGCGCATCGCGACGACGTCTTCTTTCAACGAATCGCGGCGGACGCGGGACACCAGGGTCTCCGCGCGGATGCGTTCGAACTCGCGCCCGATCCGGGCGCTGCCGGCGACGGGACGTGCCCGCAGCAGGGCCTGGTGCTCCCAGGTCCACGCATTGTCGTCCTGGTACTTTTCGAACGCTTCGACGCTGGTGACGAGCACGCCGGACCGGCCGTCCGGCCGGAGGCGCGTGTCGACCTCGTAAAGCATCCCGGAGCCCGTCTGGGTCGTCAGGAAATGCACGAGCCGGCGCACGAGGCGGGTGAAGAATACGGCGTTCTCCAGCGGCTTCGGTCCCGCCGTCACCTGCTTGTCGCCGTGCGAATCGTGCAGGAACACGAGATCGAGGTCCGACGCATAGGACAGCTCCATCCCGCCGAACTTCCCGTACGCGAGGATGCCGAAGCCGGCGCGATAGCGCGTGCCGTCCTCCAGGTATTCCGGCGGCCCGTGGCGCCTGACCAGATCCTGCCAGGCAATCGTCAGTGCCTGGCCGAGAACGGTTTCGGCGAGATCGGTGAGACAGTCGCTGACCCGCATGATCGGCAGTGTGCCGTTGAAGTCAGCCACCGCGATCCGGAACAGGTTCGCGCGCTGGAACTGGCCCAGCCGCTCGATCAGTTGTTCACTGTCGGCTTCGTCGACGGACCCCAGGCGTTCGCCTGCCTCGGCCTCGAAGTCGCCGCGGCTGATGCGCATCGTGTAGATCCGCGGGTCGAGCAGTTCGTCGAGCAGCATCGGGTGGCGCGCCACCTGCTCCGCGAGGTAGGCGCTTTTTTCGCACAGCGCCACGAGGTGCCTGAGCGCGCCGGCGTTCTCGTTCAAGAGCGCGATGTACGCGCTGCGCCTCAGCACCTGCTCGACGATGGCGAGCAGGCGCGCCAGCGCGACGTCCGGTGTCGCACTGTCCGCCAGCGCGGACACGAGCCGGGGGAGGAATGCCCGGATGCGGCGCCGCGAATCGGTGTCCATCCGTTCGACCGCCGTGCTGCGGGCGAAGGCGGTGAGTGCCGCGGCGACTGCGGCAGCTTGTTCGATGCCGGCACTTTCGAGCACCGGGACCCAGGCATCGGCGTCGCGGCGCTCCTGCCACAGCGTTTCGACGCGCGCCGCGATACCGCTGTCGGCGTCGTGCCCGTCTGCGTCGCGAAATGCGATGGCGTCGAACTGCCGGGAGACCGTCGCGCGATGCCGGTCGAGTTCGGCGACGAGCCCGGCCCAGTCGTCGTAGCCCATCGCGAGTGCGAGGCGCTGGCGATCGGTCGGGTCATCGGGGAGTTCGTGTACCTGCCGGTCGTCGAGCGCCTGGATGAAGTTCTCGAGCCGGCGCAGGAAGCGATAGGCGGCGAGCAGTGTGCGCGCATCGTCCGCGTCGAGCCCGCCGCGTCCGACGAGCGCGGGCACGGCCTTTTGCAGGTTGCGCACCGTGAGTTCCGGCCGGCCGCCGCCCCTGACCAGCTGCAGCGACTGTACGATGAACTCGATCTCGCGAATCCCGCCCGGCCCGAGCTTGACGTTGTCCTTCAGTTCGCGTCGCGTGACCTCTGCCGCAATCAGCGCATGCATTTCGCGCAGCGACTCGAAGATGCCGTAGTCGAGATAGCCGCGGTAGACGAAGGGCCGGATCAGCTCGTCGACGAGTTCGCCGGCGACGGCGGGCGGCGGCGGCGGCCCCACGATCCGCGCCTTGACGTAGGCGTAACGCTCCCAGCCGCGCCCGTGCTGCAGCAGATAGGACTCGAGCGCGGCGAAACTCGTCACCGGGGGCCCGCTGTCGCCGAATGGCCGTAGCCGGGTGTCGACGCGGAATACGAAGCCGTCGCTCGTCACCTCGTCGAGCAGCCTGACGATGCCTTGCGACAGCCGCGCAAAATACTCGGGCGCGCTCAGCCTGCGCGGTCCGTCCGTTTCGCCGTCCTGCGGATACAGGAAGATCACGTCGATGTCGGACGAGAAGTTGAGCTCGTGCCCGCCGAGCTTGCCCATGCCGAGGATCACGAGCGGCACGGGTTCGCCGGTGCCGCTCAGCACGCGGCCGAAACGCGGCTCGCGCGTCGCCGCCGCGACCTGCGCGGCGGCGTCGAGCATCGCCTCGGCCAGCGCCGACAGCCCCGCCAGCGTTTCTGCCGGGTCCGGACTGGCCTCGAGCTCGCGCATGAGCAGGTGGACGAGAAAGCGGTTGCGAAACCGGCGCAGCCGGGCCTGCACCGCTTCTTCCGGCTCGTCGCTGCCGACGACTTCCGCGACGAACCGGTCGAGGTCGGCGCGCGACGGCGGCGTCGTGACCAGGTCCGGCCGTGCAAGAAACCAGTCGCGTTCCCGGACCAGCGTCCGGGCCGCGAACTCGGAGAACGCAACCAGCCTGACGAACGGGGCCAGTGCGGCGTCGTCGATCGCCGCGCCCCCGTCGCGGAGTCTTTCGAGCCTGCGCCCGGTCGGCGCGATCAGCGGTTCCGGCAATGCGGCCAGCTGCTTCTCGAGCGGACTATTGACGCGGGCTTCCATGTCATCAAGTCTATCAGCCGGTGCCCCGTACCCGGACGGTGGTGCTGCGGGTCCGTTGGCAGGCGGGAGGGCGAACAATGGCTGGTGCAGGCGCAATCGGTGCGAAGGAACTCCTGATCGTCTACCACTCGCAGTCCGGCAGCACGGAGCAGATGGCCGAGGCCGTCATCCGCGGTGCCCGCCACCCGGACGTCAGCGACGTAGCGGTCACGATCCGGTCTCCGCTCGAAGCCGACGCCGACGACCTGTTGCGCGCGGACGGATTCATCCTCGGGACGCCGGAGAACTTCGGCTACATGAGCGGCGCACTGAAGTACTTCCTGGACCGCGTCTACTACGCCTGCGAGGACCGGCTAGCGGGAAAACCCTATGCGCTGTTCGTGCGGGCCGGCAACGACGGCACCGGTGCGATCGCAAGCGTGCAGCGAATCCTGACCGGGCTCGCCGTCCGCGAAGTACAACCGCCGCTATTGATCGCCGGCGAGTTCGACGCAAGCCGGCTTGCCGAGTGCGAGGAGCTGGGACTGACGATGGCAGCCGGGCTCGAGGCAGGCGTGTTCTAGGGCTGACTCGAGCCGCTGACCGGTCCGCGCGCAGCAGCCGCTGGCGTCTCTGGCCGCGCCTCAGGCCGTCGACACGCTGGCGTTTCCGGTCAGTGCCTCGAGCGTCGCCAGCAGTGGTTCGGGCCGGCCGATCCGGTGTCCCTGGGCGAAGTCCACGCCGAGGCTCGCGCAAAGGGCTTCGGTCTCGGGACTCTCGACGTACTCCGCGACCGTCTCGAGCTCCATCACCTTGGCGACCTGCGTGATTGCGGCCACCATGGATTCCGAGATCCGGTTGTCGGTGATGTCGCGAATGAAGCTGCCGTCGATCTTGAGCGTATCGACGTTGAAGTTCTTGAGATAGGCGAACGAGCTCAGGCCCGCGCCGAAATCGTCGAGCGAGATGCGGCAGCCGCGCTTGCGCAGCGCGTCGATGAACACCTGCGCTTTGCGGAAATTCGACACGGCGGCCGACTCCGTCACTTCGAAGCAGAGGCGCGCGGGCGCGAGGCCGCTCGCCGCGATCTCCTCCTCGATGAATTCGAGTATGTCATCGTCGCCCAGCGACTGGCCCGACAGGTTGATGGAGAAGTTGGCGGAAACGGCCGTGACCGCGTCGAGATTCGCACCCAGTGCACCGATCGTCCGGGACAGCACCCAGCGATCGATCTGCGGCATCAGGTGGTAGCGCTCGGCCGCTGACAGGAGCGCGTTCGTCGAGATTCTGTTGCCCTCCGTGTCCTGCATGCGCAGCAGGATCTCGTAGCGCGGCGGCACGTCCGGATCGGCGAGACTCCGGATCGGCTGGGCAAGCAATTCGAAGCCGTCGGCGTCCAGCGCCTGCTGGATCTGCGAGACCAGCTGCATGTCGTCGTGGCGCTGGATGATGCTCAGGTTCCGGTCGTCGTAGACCTCGATGCGGTCGCGCCCGTGTTCTTTCGCGGACTCACAGGCCATGCGCGCCGTCGTCAGCGCCCGGCCCTCGTCGGGGGAGCGCCCGCCGAACTCCGCGATCCCGATGCTCATCGTGACCTGCAGCGTCCGGTCTCCCTCGAGGTAGCGCAGGACATGGTCCTGGTCGCGCACGCGGTTCGCGATGTCCATGGCCGCATCCGCATCGGAATGGGTCAGCAGCATGCAGAAGTCGTCGCCCGTCAGTCGCGAGACCACGGCATTGCGCGGCAGGTCTTCCTCGAGCAGGCGGGCGAAGCGGATGATCACGGCATCGCCCGCCTCGCGGCCGAAGGTATCGTTGACGAGCTGCAGGTTGTCGAGGTCAAAATAGATCAGCTGGTGGCTTGCCGCGTCGCCGGCCAGGCTCTTGGCCGACTCGCGGAGCTGCGCCTCGAACCCGGCCCGGTTCATGAGCCCGGTCATCGAATCGAACGACCGTTCGATGACGTGTTCCACCTTGCGGACGATGTGCGCCATGAAGCGCCGGTCCGCGCGGGAAAATTCGCGTTCGTCTACCCGGCCGAGCTGCGCCAGCACGCCCTCCAGGTTGCCGTGCCGGTCGAGGAGCGGCGACAGCAGGGCCTGGTAGCCGCGCTCGGCAATGTTCTCGGCTCCGGGCGTCCCCGGAATCTCGAATACCCGCGGTGCGCGCTGGCCCTCGAGTTTCGGCAGCAGCTGGTCAACCAGGTAGCGATCGAGGACCTTGCGGTTCACGCCCTTCCAGCTCGCGTGCGTGGCGCTGACGCGGATGCGCTTGGCGGGTATCAGCAGCACGCTGTAGGCGATGCCGAGGTAGCGGCCGCTCTGTCCGACCAGCTGCGCGAGGCCGGCATGGCTGCGCGAGGTCGCGTGAATCTTCTCGTCGACCTCGTAGACGAGCTCGAGTTCGCGCTCGGCTTCGTCGCCTTTTCTCAGCGCCGCGTCGAGTTGCCTGCCGATGACGAGTCGCTCGCCGATCAGGTCGACCGCCGGTGCGAGCAGGCTGGCCAGCATCTTGGGATTGAACGAGGACGACTTTCCCGCGTTGCGCGAGAAAACGGCGACGAGAATCCCCTGGCGTTCCCCCGGTTCCCCGTGTACCGGCAGCGTGAGCACGGTGCGACCGGACGGCAAAGTGCGGCTCAGGTAGTCGCCTTCGAGCTCGACCGCGGCGATGAAGTCTTGCGGCAGCTCGGCGACGAAGTTGTCGATCTCGTAGTCGTCTGCGCCGTCGCTGCTCCAGGTACAGCTGCGATCGACGTCGTAGAAGCAGAAGCATTGCGCGCGGGGCACGAGCGAATGGAGGAGCCCCTTCGCCTTGCCGATGTTCTTGCGCGCTTCCAGGTGATGCAGTTCCGCCACCAGCTCGGGCCCCTCGACCAGGATCATTCCTGAAAGGGCACACGATGCCAGCGGCCTGCCCGTCTCGCTGTGAACGAGGTCTCAGGCCGGCGAAAAATTTACCGGTTTGTCAGCGATTTACCGGTCTCAGAGGGATGCGAGCCACTCGTCGTCCGAGCCCTCGTTCACGCCCTCGAACAACGGCGTCGACAGGTAGCGCTCGCCGGTGTCGGGCAGCATGGCGAGAATGACCGCGCCGTCCGCCGCCTTGTCGGCCACGTCCAGGGCCGTTGCGAGCGTCGCCCCGGCCGAGATGCCGGTGAAGATTCCCTCCTTCGCGGCCAGTTCGCGCGACACGGCGATCGCACGCTCATCGGTCACCTTGTAGAGCTCGTCGTAGACCTCGCGGTCCAGGACGTCGGGAATGAAGTCCGGCGTCCAGCCCTGGATCTTGTGCGGCTGCCACTCGTCGCCGGCGAGCAGCGCCGCCCCGGCCGGCTCCGTGGCAACGATCCTGACCTCCGGGCGCGCCGCCTTGATGACGCGCCCCGCGCCCGACAGCGTGCCGCCCGTGCCGTAGCCGGTGACCCAGTAGTCGAACCGCCTGCCCGCGAAGTCCCTGAGGATCTCGGGCCCGGTCGTGCTCGCGTGATAGGCGGGATTGGCCGGGTTTTCGAACTGGCGCGCCAGGAACCAGCCGTGTTGCTCGGCGAGCTCTTCCGCTTTCCTGACCATGCCCGAGCCGCGTTCGGCGGCGGGAGTCAGGATGACCTTCGCGCCGAGCCCCCGCATGATCTTGCGCCGCTCGACCGAAAACGAATCCGCCATCGTCGCGACGAAGGTGTGGCCGAGTGCCGCGCAGACCATCGCGAGCGCGATGCCGGTGTTGCCCGAGGTGGCCTCGACGACGGTCTGTCCGGGCTTCAGCGTGCCCCGGTCGAGCGCGTCCCTGATGATCGCGTAAGCGAGGCGATCCTTCACCGACGCGAGCGGATTGAAGGATTCGACCTTCACGTAGAGCTCGACGTGGTCCGGGCCCATGCGGTGCACGCGAATGACCGGCGTATTGCCGATCGTTTCGAGAATATTGTCGTAGATCATGTTGTTGTCCTTCTAGACGACCTGAACTGTCTGTATAGCAGATTTCATATCGGCCGGAGCGACCGGCGGTTCGGCTGCCGGTATGTTGGCGATGCGCAAACCGGCGACCTCACCGACGAACAGCATCGCGGGCGAGGCGATCCGGTGCGCCTCGGCGAGCACCGCCAGCTGCCCGAGCCGCCCCGTGACGACGCGCTGCTCCGGCCGCGTCCCGTTCTCCACGATCGCGACGGGCGTATCCGCCGGCCGACCGTGCCGGATCAGGTTCTGCATCAGCTCGGTGAAGCGCCGCACCGCCATGTAGAACGCGAGCGTCTGCCGGTCGCGTGCCAGCGACGCCCAATCGAGCCGGTCAACCGATGCCTTGCCGTGACCCGTGACCAGGACGACGGACTGTGCGGCGTCGCGGTGCGTCAGCGGAATCCCGGCACTGGCCGCACAGCCGACGGCAGCCGTGATCCCGGGTACGATCTCGCAGGGCAGCCCGGCCGCCGCCAGTGCGGCCGCTTCCTCGCCGCCGCGGCCGAAAACGAACGGATCGCCGCCCTTGAGCCGGCAGACCCGTCGCCCGGAGGCAACGAGTTCGACGAGCAGCGCGTTGATGTCTTCCTGAGCGCAGGAAGCGGCGCCGGGCGTCTTGCCGACCGCGATGCGCTCGGCGTCGCGCCGCGCGAGGTCCAGGACGTCGGCGGAAACCAGCCGGTCGTGGACGATGACGTCCGCGCGGCCCAGCACCTGGAGCGCACGCAGCGTCAGGAGGCCCGGGTCGCCCGGGCCGGCGCCCACGAGCCAGGCCTGGCCGCGACCGCTTGCGCCGGCCCCGGCCGCGGTCAGTGCCGCGGAAAGTTCGCGCTCGGCGCCCGCCGTGTCGTTCGCCTCGACCGCGGCCGCGACCGGGCCGTCGAAGACGCGTTCCCAGAACCTGCGGCGCACCGCGAGCTCAGGCAATGCCGCCCCGACCGCCTCGCGCCAGCGGGACGCCAGTGCCGCCAGCCGGCCGAGCGAGGCCGGCAACAGGGCCTCGAGACGCGTGCGGATGATGCGTGCGAGGACCGGCGCCGCACCGCCGGTCGAGATGCCGATGACGAGCGGACCGCGGTCGACGATGGCGGGCGTGATGTAGCTGCTGTCCGGGAGGCTGTCTACCGCGTTGCAGAAAATACGGGCACGATTCGCCGCGTCTGCAACGCGTCTCTGCACGCCGGGGTCGTCTGTCGCCGAGACCACGAGCCAGTGACCGTCCACGTCGCCCGCATCGAATTCACGCGCGATGTGCGTGCCGCGATGGTTCGCCAACTGCCCGGCCAGCGCCTCATCGAGCGCCGGCGCGACGACCGTCAGGCGCGCACCGGCGGCGAGCAGCAGGCGCGCCTTGCGCGCCGCGATCTCGCCCCCGCCCACGAGCAGGCAGGGTCGGTCGGCGAGGTTCAGAAAAGCGGGAAAGTAGTCCATCGGGGCATCCGCACACGGGCCGAATCACTATATCGGCGGGGTAAGTGGCCAGAAAGACGCGATTTTTCTTCGCGTATAACCATGTGTTATATAGGCGGGCCCCGTCCCGGGACACGGATTGAACCCAGCGCAGAGGGCCGCGGTCACATAACAGGGGGGCGGGGCGAGAGTCGCATGAAACTACAACAACTGAAGTACCTGCTTGCGATTGTCGACAACGGGTTGAACATCACGGCGGCCGCCGAGCGCCTGTACACGTCCCAGCCGGGAGTCAGCAAACAACTCAAGCTGCTCGAGGAAGAACTCGGGCTGCAGCTTTTTACGCGCAAGGGCAAGAGCCTCGACGGCGTCACGCCGGCCGGCGAGCAGGTGATCGAGCGGGCGCGCGTCGTCATGCAGGAGGTCGAAAATATCCGCAGCCTCGCCTCCGATTTCTATCACGAGGAAGAAGGCTCGCTCTCGATCGCAACGACACACACCCAGGCACGCTACGTCCTGCCGGACGTGATCCGCGAATTCCGGGAGCGCTTTCCCAACGTCAGTCTGAACCTGCACCAGGGCACGTCGGAACAGATCGCCGACATGGTGAACGCGAACGCGATCGACTTCGCCATCGCCACCGGTTCCCGCGACCTGTTCTCGAACCTGCTGCTCGTACCCAGCTACCGCTGGGACCGGAAGATCATCGTCCCCAGGGACCATCCGCTGACCCGGCTCGACAGGAAGCTGACGCTTGCCGACCTTGCGGAATACCCGCTGGTCACCTACGTCTTCAGCTTCGGCGGGCAGTCCTCGCTGAAGCGCGCCTTTGCGGACGAGGGCCTCGAACCCGACGTCGTCTTCACGGCGCGCGATGCCGACGTGATCAAGACCTACGTCCGCATGGGCCTCGGTGTCGGCATCGTCGCCAGCATGGCGGAGGACTGCGCCGACCAGAAGGACCTCGCCGCGCTCGACGCCGAGGGGCTGTTTCCGCGCAGCACGACGTGGATCGGCTACCGGCGGGACATCCTGCTGCGCCGCTACATGCTCGATTTCATCCAGTTGTTCGCGCCGCACATCTCGGCCGAGCAGCTCGAGAAAACCCGCCAGATCCGCAACCAGGCCGAGATGGACAAGCTGTTTTCCGGCGCCGAATTGCCGGTCCGCGGAGGCTGTTCGGACGACATCAACGAAGCCGCCTGAGGCAGTCTCAGCCGGTCCGCCCGAAGTCCATTTCGTGCAGGCCGCACTCGCGCCTGAGACCGAAGAACCGCACCTCTTCCGCTGACGCGACCTCGGTGATCGGGCGCGTCGTGTGTACGTCGCCGATCGAAACGTATCCCTCGTGCCACAGCGGATGGTAGGGGAGCCCGTGCTCCTTGAGGTAGAAGTGCACCTGGCGGTCGGACCAGTCCGCGATCGGGTGCACTTTCCAGCGTTCGCCGGAGGTTTCGATGAACGGCGTGCGCGCCCGCTCGCGCGATTGCGTTCGGCGCAGCCCCGCGAACCAGGTGCCGACGGCGAGTTCGTCGAGCGCCCGCTCCATCGGTTCGATCTTGTTGTCGCGGTGATAGGCTTCGAGTCCCGCGACGCCGTCCCGCCACCGCTTGCCGTAGCGGGCTTCCTGCCAGGCCGCCGACACGGCCGGCCGGTACACGTGCAGGTTCAGGTCGAGGCGCACTGCGAGCTCGTCGATGAAGCGATAGGTCTCGGGGAACAGGTAACCCGTGTCGATGACGACGACCGGGATGTCGGGTTTCGCACTGACCGTGAGGTGCAGCATCACGGCCGCCTGGGCACCGAAACTGGAGCTCAGCATGTGTTCCCCGGGGAGCACGTCGAGCGCCCAGCGGATGCGCTCGATGGCCGGCATCGCCGCGAGCTTTTTCTCGCAGATGCCGGTCGCCGTGCGACAGCTTTCCGCTTCTGAGATCGTGCTCATGCCGCGGCGCTCCCGTGAAACTCGCGTCCCGTGTCGACGCGGCGCACGAAGCCTTCCCGCACGAGGAAGTCGCCGAAATGCTCGTCTGCCCTGCGCCCGGCCGCGAACGCGTCGATGAGCGGCTCGAGTTCGGCGACGATCTCCGCTTCGTCGATGTTCTCGCGATAAGGCGCGTTCAGGCGCTCGCCGCTGAACCCGGCGCCGAGATAGAGGTTGTAACGCCCCGGCCCCTTGCCGACGAGACCGATCTCGGCGATATAGGGTCGCGCGCAGCCGTTGGGGCACCCGGTCATCCGGATCGTGATCGGCACGTCGCGGAGTCCCCGGCCGGCGACGAGGGCCTCGAGGCGGTCGATCAGAGCCGGCAGGTAACGTTCGCTTTCGGCCATCGCGAGGCCGCAGGTCGGCAGCCCCACGCAGGCCATCGAATGCCGCCGGAGCGCCGACGCGCCGGATTCGTTCGCGATGCCGTGCCTTTCCAGCAGGTCGTCGATGCGGCCTTTACCGGCGTCGCCGACCTCGCTGATCACGAGGTTCTGGTTTCCGGTCAGCCGGAATAACCCGTCGTGCTCGGCCGCGATCGCGCGGAGGCCGCCCAAGAGCTGCCTCGGGCCCGTATCGCGGATCCGGCCGTTCTCGACGAACAGCGTGTAATGCCAGCGGCCGCGGTCGTCCCTTTGCCAGCCGTAGACGTCGCCGTTGCCCGTGAAGGCGAACGGCCGCGCCGGTTCGAACCTTACGTTGGCCCGGCGCTCGACCTCGGCGCGGAACCAGTCGACGCCGCGGTCCTCGATCGTGTACTTGAGCCGCGCGTGCTTGCGGTTAC
>JAWWBD010000011.1:0-29736 GCA_033721115.1 Woeseiaceae bacterium
CGGTTCGCCGTTCCTGTCCGTAATCGTGCCGCGGTGCGCCGAGATCTTCTCGGTCCTCAAGTGCCGCGTGTCGGCCTGCCGGTTCAGGAAATCGCGATTGAAAACCTGCAGGTGCACGGCCCTGGCCAGCAGCGAGGCCGCAAGCAGGCCGAAGAACACGGCCACCAGCGTCAGCCGACTGACGAATCGCTTCGTCGCCTGGCTCTTTGTCTCTGCGCCGCGGGTCATGGTCGCTCGATAACGAAAATCTCGGACGATTCGGGCCGGACGAGCGTCAGCTCCTCCGTCGCGACCTGCTCGATCCGGGCGTGCGTCGCCCAGGTGCTTTGCTCGATCTGGAGCTGGCCCCATTCGATGTTCAGCTCGTCGCGCTCGCGAGTGAGGCTCTCGAGTTCGACGAACAGCTTGCGCGACTCGTGCTTGGTGTAGACGAGCGCCATCGCGCTGACGACGCACACGGTTGCGAAGACGACGAGCAACAGCACGGGATGCCGGGTCGCCAGTGCCATCAGGTTCGCTCGGCCACGCGCAGGTGTGCGCTGCGGGCGCGCGGGTTGGCCGCGATCTCGGCCGCATCCGCGGTGATCACCTTGCCGACGGGAACGAGCCGCGGGCGGTACGCCGCCGGCACGTCCGGCATGCCCCGCCACGGCTCCGGCACTTGCGCATGACGGCGGATGAACCGTTTCACGATGCGGTCCTCTAGCGAATGAAAACTGATCACGCAGAGCCGTCCGCCCGCGGCCAGCACGGCCAGGGACTGGTCCAGCACGGCCCTGAGCTGTTCGAGCTCCCGGTTCACGTGAATCCGGAGCGCCTGGAAGCTCCGGGTCGCGGGGTGGCGGCCGCCGGCGCGGGCGGGCGCGGCTCCGGCGACGATCGCCGCAAGCTGCCCCGTCGTTTCGATCGGCGCCCGGTCGCGCGCGGTGACGATTGCACGGGCGATGCGTGCGGCCCTGGGTTCTTCGCCGAGTGTTTGCAGGATCTTTTTCAACGCCTGTTCGTCCACGGTGTTGATGAAGTCCGCGGCAGAGATCCCTGCATCCGGGTCCATGCGCATGTCCAGCGGTCCGTCGTGAAGAAAGCTGAAGCCTCGCTCGCCGCGATCGAGCTGCGGCGACGAGACGCCCAGGTCGAGCAGCAGTCCGTCGATCCGTCCCGTGAGATTCCGTTGTGCAATGCAAGTCTCAAGCTGTGCAAAGTCGTTCCTCAGAATTTCGAATCGTGGATCGGCCATGAGCGCATCCGGTGCGGCAGCCACGGCGTCCGGATCGCGATCGATCGCCACCAGGCGCCCGGTTTCGCCGAGCCTTTCGAGAATCGCGCTGCTATGCCCCCCACGTCCGAAGGTTGCGTCGACGTAAACGCCGTCTTCCCTGATCCCCAGCCCTTCGAGGACCGGCCCCAGCAGCACCGGCACGTGCCGGTCGCCGCTCATTCTTCGTCCTGCAGGATGACCGGAAGCCTAGAACGACAGTGACGCGAGGTCGGCCGGCAGTTCACCGTCCTCTTCCTCGGCCAGCCACTGGTCCCGTTTCTCGATCCAGGTCGCCTCATCCCACAATTCAAACTTGTTGCCCTGCCCGATCAGCACGGCCTGCTTTTCGAGCCCGGCGAATTCGCGCAGCTCTTTCGACAGCAGGATCCGGCCGCTCGCATCCATGTCGACGTCGGTCGCGTAACCGACCATAATGCGCACGGTTTTGCGCGAGATCTTGTCCATGCTGGGCAGCCGCACGAGCTTGCGCTCGAGCTCTTCCCAGTCGGGCAGCGGATAAATGAGGAGGCACTGATCCCTGTCGACCGTGACCACACAGGAACCGTCACAACGGGCATGCAGCCGGTCGCGGTACCGGGTCGGTATCGCCAGGCGCCCCTTGGCATCCAGCGTGACGTTGGTGGCCCCTCGGAACACGGTGTCTCGGCCGGCCGCGGCTGCACTCTTCTGGCGCGCAACGCGGGCTCATAGCCCATTTCCTCCCACTTTTTTCCACTTTTCGACACTATAAGGTCGGGTGCTTCGAAGCGTCAACACGACGCAATGATTAGTCTTTGTTCTACAGGGACTTAGGGGCTTTTCGATGGCCCGATTCGGGCAAATTGTGGCGCCCGCTGCGCGAAGAAAATCAGGGGCTTAAGGATAATTCTTCGATACGACCTTAAAGTCGCGTCGGCAAACGGCGACAGGGCCTGTCGAGCGCCGGTTCGGGCCGGGAATTCGCCCCGGCTGCGCAGCACGCCCGGAATCGGCCCGGCAGGCCGGTCCTGGCGCCGCGAAAAGCGGGGGTCCGAGAAAGTCGGAGCCGGCCATAAGCCGGGTTCTGTCTACGACAATCATTCATCTGGGACAGCCGTCACCGACTGCCTCTAGCGACCTACCCGGAAGCCCGCTCGGAACCGGCGGTGCGCCCGAAGGCAGCGTGCTTCCCTATTTGGTCTTGCTCCGGGCGGGGTTTACCGTGCCGCGGACTGTTACCAGCCGCGCGGTGCGCTCTTACCGCACCTTTTCACCCTTACCGGCCCTGCGGCCGGCGGTCTGTTTTCTGTGGCACTTTCCATGGGTTCGCACCCTCCAGGCGTTACCTGGCGCCCTGTCCGACGGAGCCCGGACTTTCCTCCACAGCGAACTGCAGCGATTGCCCGGCCGACTCCGACCTTCTCGGACCGCCGATTCTAGCGCATCGGCGCTCTTGCCGGCGTGGCCGCCTGCCTAGTCCCCCGCAAGTTCCAGCAGGCGCCGGTACAACGCGTTACGGCCGAGCCCCGTCGCACGCGCCGCGATGCGGGCGGCCTCGCGGGCCGGCAGTTGCGCCGCGAGATCCCCGAGCAGGCGATCGATGTCCACGCCGGGCCCGGCCCCTCCCGCGGCGCCCGCGACGACGAGGACGAATTCGCCCTTGCCCGGGATCGCGCCGCTCGCGAGCCCTGCCGCCAGCTCGCCCAGTGACCCGCGCACGCACTGCTCGTGCAGCTTGGTCAGCTCGCGGGCGAGGAATGCCTCGCGTTTTGCGCCCATGATCTCTGCAAGGTCGTCGACGCAGGCGCGGATCCTGTGTACCGCTTCGAAGAAGACCATGGTCCGCGTTTCCCCTGCCAGCTCGGCCAGCCGCGCCCGGCGGGCCGCCTGCCGCGCGGGCAGGAAACCCTCGAAACAGAAGCGGTCGGTCGGGAGTCCCGCCGCGGACAGCGCCGCCGTTACGGCGCTCGGCCCCGGGATGGTCACCACGGCGATGCCCTGCTCGTGCGCCGCACGCACGAGCCGGTATCCCGGGTCGCTGATCAGCGGGGTGCCGGCATCGCTGACGAGCGCGACCGACTCCCCCGCCCCGAGCCTGCCGAGCAGCTTGTCGCATGCCGCGTTTTCATTGTGCTCGTGCAGCGCAAATTGCGGCGTTTTTACCCCGAAATGCGATAGCAATCGACCGGTGCGGCGGGTATCCTCGGCGGCAATGAGGTCGACGGCTCCGAGCGCTTCACGCGCGCGGGGACTCAGATCGTCGAGGTTGCCGATCGGCGTTGCCACGATGAAGAGTGTGCCGCTCATTTCGGTTCGGACGCCTCAGCATTCGCTTGGATATGTGATGATGACGGGAATGGCACTACATCGTGCCCGGGCGGGCGCCGGCTTGGCAAGGCTGCTCGCCGTGGCGGCGATCGCGGTCGCGGCCGCGGGCTGCGAGACGACGGCGTTCGATACGCTGGCCGGCCGGCCCGGCGAAGGCCGCGCGGAACGCCTGGCCGAGTCCGGGCGTCACGCTGACGCCGCGGGCGAGTACATCGGGCTCGCTGCGGACGCCGCCGGTGCACAACGCGACCGCCTCACGCTGCTCGCCGCCGAGCAATGGCTCGACGCGGGCGATGTGAGCCGCGCGAGAAGCGCGTTCGCCTCGGTGCCGGAACCGACCGCGCCCGAACTGCGGCAGCTGTGGAATACGACCCGCGCGGCCTTCCTGCTCTACCGCGGCGAACCCGACGCCGCGCTCGCCATCCTCGAGCCGATGAGTCGGGAGCCCCTGGCGACGCGTCAGCGCCTGCGCGTCGAAGCGCTGCGCGCCGATGCCTGGATCCAGAAAGGTGACCCGCAGCGGGCCATTGAACTGATGCGGCATCGCGAGGCCTGGCTCGACGGCCGGCAGGACGTCGAGGAAAACCGCTGGCGGCTGTGGCGTGGCCTGACAGTGAGCGACCCGGATTCGCTGCGCGACGCCGCGGGCCGCGCGACTGACGCCGAAGTCCGGGGCTGGCTGACGCTCGCGTCGCTCGCCGCCTCGACCGGTCAGCAGGGAATCGGCTGGACCAATGGTGCCGTCCGCTGGCGCCAGACCCATGCCGGGCATCCGGCGCTCACCATACTCGACCGCCTCGACCTGCCCGACGCGGTAATTCTCGATTACCCGCGCCAGATCGCGCTGCTCCTGCCCCTGTCGGGACGGGCGGCAGCCGCCGGGCGGGCGCTGCAGCACGGTTTTCTCGGCGCCTACTACGCGTCGCTGTCCGGCCTCGACGATCCGCAGCGGATTCGCGTCTACGACGTCAACGAGGAGGGCGGCGCGAGCGCCGCATACAGTGCCGCGGTCAACGACGGCGCGGAGTTCGTCATCGGCCCCCTGCTCAGGAACAACGTCATCGAGCTTGCGAACGACATCCTCGTTCCCGTGCCGGTGCTGACGCTCAACTACCTGCCCGACGAACAACTGGCGCCGCCCGGCCTCTACCAGTTCGCGCTGGCGCCCGAAGACGAAGCCCGGGACGCCGCCGGGCGCGCGATCGCCGACGGGCATACGCGCGGCGTCGCGCTGGTACCGAACACGGACTGGGGCCGGCGGGTACTGACCAGTTTCGCAACCGAGTTCGAGCGGCTCGGCGGTACCCTGCTCGATTACCGCAGCTACATCCCGTCGAACCCTGATTTCTCCGCCGCGATCGAGGACCTGATGGGCTTGTCGGGGAGCGTCAGCCGCTACCAGCGGCTGCGTGCCAATATCGGTGGGCCGCTGCAGTTCGATCCGCGGCGTCGCCAGGACAGCGAGTTCATCTTTCTCGCGGCCGATGCGCCTGCGGGCCGGCTCCTCAAGGCGCAGCTCAAATTTCATTACTCGGGTGACCTGCCCGTCTATTCGACCTCCTCGATCAACGCGCAGGACGGGCGTTCGGATACGGACCTGAACGGCATCATGTTTGCCGATACGCCCTGGGTCATCGCGCCGCAAACCTGGCTCGCGCACCTGCCGCCGCTCTACGCCGAGTACTGGCCCGAGGAACGGCGGCTGGGTCGCCTGCACGCGATGGGCTACGACGCCTACCAGCTGATCGGGGCGATCCATGCCGCGCGGACCGGCCCGATGCCGGAGATCGACGGCGCCAGCGGGCGCCTCTATCTCGACAACGACGGTCGCGTCCACCGCAGGCTCGCCTGGGCCCGGTTCCAGCGCGGCGAACCCGTCTGGCTGCCGGACCGCGTGGAGCCGCATGACCCCGTTCCCGGTTCCGGCGACGAGGCCGACCTCCCGGACGGCGAAACCGACGACGAACGTTGGTACGAAGGCCGGCGCGAACTGTAGGCGATCGCGCCGAACAGAGGGCCGAGGCGTTTCTGGTCGCCGAGGGCCTCGAAACCCTGGCTCGCAATTTCCGCTGCCGCATGGGCGAGATCGATCTCGTCATGCGCGATCGGGGCAGCCTCGTGTTTGCGGAAGTCCGCTTCCGTGCGGGGCGGCGCATCGCGCCCGCTCGCGTGAGTGTCGATGCCCGCAAGCAGGCGAAGCTCTTGCGCACCGCGGCGCTGTACCTCGCGCGACACCCGCGGCTATCCCAACTGCCGGTCCGGTTCGACGTCGTCGCTATCGATCTGGATGACCGCGGCCGCGAGACGGTGGAGTGGATCAGTGACGCGTTCCGGCCCGCGGACGCGTCGCTGTGAGCGCAGGAGACTGCGGCTTTACTTGATGACTTTCAGGTGGCCGCGCTTGCGCGGTGGCTCGATCTCGAGTTCCTCTTGCGCCGGCGCGTCGCCTGCGCCGGCGTCGCTGTCATGGGAAAAGATCATGCCCTGCCCGGTTTCCCGCGCGTAAATGCCCATGACGGACTGCATCGGTACCCAGACGTCGAACGGCACCCCGGAGAAACGCGCCCGGAAGCTGATCGCACTGTTGATGAGCTTGAGATTATGGGCTGCCGTCTCGCTGATGTTGAGGATGATCTTGCCGTCCCGGACATGCTCCTGCGGCACGTTGACGCCGTCGACGGTGGCATCGACCACGATGTGGGGCGTGTGGCCATTGTCGCCCATCCACTCGTGCATCGCGCGGATGAGGTAGGGTCGCTTTGATCGGCTTGGATTCGTCATTGTCAGCTAGCCCCGGGGCGTCGCTTTTTGCCTAGCTTACCATCGTTTGCCCGGCCGTCCCGATTCGTGACATAACGCGGGCGGCGCGACTACATGCGCATTTCCCGCTCGAGTTCGGTCAGGCTCTGCTGGAACGACCGGCGCGCGAAGACCCGGGTCATGTAGGCCTCGATCGGCGCCGCCTGGCTGCCGAGCTCGATGCCGTAGACCGGCAGGCGCCAGAGCACCGGCGCAATACTCGCATCGACGAGCGAGAACTCGTCGCTCAGGAAATAGGGCTTGGCACCGAACAGTTCCGCGCTCTGCAGGATGCTTTCGCGCAAAAGCTTTCTCGACTTCGCACCGAGCTTGCCGTCACTCGTGGCCTCCGCCTCCTCTGCCAGCGAATACCAGTCGGTCTCGATCCGGAACAGCGCGAGGCGGAACTGCGCACGCATCACGGGATCCACCGGCATCAGTGGCGGGTGCGGAAAGCGCTCGTCGAGATACTCGATGATGACGCGGGAGTCATAAAGCGTGAGGTCCCGGTCGACCAGCGTCGGGACCGTGTGATAGGGGTTCAGGTCCATCAGGTCTTCCGGCAGTTCGTCGCCGTGGACGTTGACGATCTCTATATTGATATTTTTTTCAGCGAGGACGAGTCGCGTGCGATGACTGTGGATGTCCGTCGGGCGCGAGAAGAGCGTCATGACGGAACGTCGATTGGCGATAACTGCCATAGTCTCTGATCCTCGGATGTCCGGGCCGTGGCGTCTATTTGACGTCCTTCCAGATCTGCTTCTTGAGCATGCGCGCGATGATGAGGAAAACGACGAGGTAGATCATCACCCAGGTACCGATCTTGCGCCGATCCTGCCGGATGGGCTCGGCGATGTAGGCGAGGAAATTCACCGTGTCGCGAACGAAGTCGTCGTACTGTTCCGCGTCCAGCTGCCCCGCCGTCAACTGCTCGAAGCCCTGGAAATCGCGTGTCGTGACACCATCCTCGCTCGTGTGCTCGACGAAGTTGGCAGCCTGGTAACCCTGCAGGATACCCAGAACGTGCGGCATGCTCGTGCCCTGAAGGTAGAGGTTGTCGACACCGGTCGGACTCTCTTCCTGCACATAAAAGCCCTTCAGGAAGTTGTAGATGTAGTCCGTGCCTTTGGCTCGTGCGATCAGCGACATGTCGGGCGGCGCGACACCGAACCAGCGCTGCGCGTCTTCCGTCGCCATGGCGGAGCGGATCGTCTCGAACGTCTTCTCGGCATTGAACATCAGGTTGTCGACCAGCTGGTCCTCGGACAGCTCGAGCGCCTTGCCGACGGTGTTGAAGCGCACGTACTGCGCCGAGTGACATCCGGAGCAGTAGTTCATGAAGTTGCGCGCGCCGCGCTGCAGCGACGACACGTTGTCGAGCTCGATTTCTGCGGGCTCCATCGCGACGCCCGGTCCCGCCGCCAGCGCGGCATGCGGTGCCAGCGAGAGCAGCAGCAGGCATGCGCCGAGTCTCAGTTTATCCATGGTAGACCACCCTGTCCGGCACGGGCTTCGTCTTGTCGATGACCGTGTAGTAAGGCATCAGCAGGAAGAAGGCGAAATAGAGTGCGGTGAAGATGCGCGCGAGATTGACGTACAGGCCCTCCGCCGGCATCGTGCCGAGCCACCCGAGCACGAGGAAGGTGACCGCGAACGTCGTGAGCGCCGACTTGTAGATCCAGCCGCGGTAGCGGATCGACCTGACGCGGGCCCGGTCTAGCCACGGCAGGAAGACCGGCAGCAGCACCGCGGCCGCCATCAGGATCGCCCCCCAGAGCTTGTCGGGCACCGCGCGGAGGATCGCGTAATAGGGTGTGAAGTACCAGACCGGTGCGATGTGCTCCGGCGTCGCCCGCATGTTGGCCGGTTCGAAGTTCGCGTGTTCGAGGAAGTAGCCGCCCATCTCCGGAGCGAAGAACACGACACCAGAGAAAATCATCAGGAACACGATGATGGCGACCAGGTCCTTGCTCGTGTGATAGGGATGGAACGCAACGCCGTCGAGCGGCACGCCGTCCGGCCCCTTGTGCTCCTTGATCTCGATGCCGTCCGGATTGTTCGAGCCCACCTCGTGCAGCGCGACGATATGGACGAACACGAGCGCGACGAGCACGAGCGGCAACAGAATCACGTGCAGCGCGAAGAAGCGGTTGAGCGTGATGTCGGAGATCGAGTAGTCGCCGCGGATGATCTCGACCAGCGCGTCGCCGATGCCCGGGATCGCGCCAAACAGCGAGATGATCACCTGGGCGCCCCAGTACGACATCTGGCCCCAGGGCAGCAGGTAGCCCGCGAACGCTTCGGCCATCAGCACGAAGAAGATCAGCATGCCGATGAGCCAGATCAGTTCCCGGGGCTTCTTGTACGAGCCGTAGAGCATCGCGCGGAACATGTGCAGGTAGACGACGATGAAGAAGAAGGACGCGCCGGTCGAGTGCATGTAGCGGATGAGCCAGCCCCATTCGACGTCGCGCATGATGTATTCGACCGAGGCGAATGCTTCTTCGGCCGAAGGCTTGTAATTCATCGTCAGGAAGATGCCGGTAAGCAGCTGGATGACCAGCACCACCATGGCCAGCACGCCGAACACGTACCAGACGTTGAAGTTCTTGGCAGCGTAGTATTCCGTGACGTGCTGCTTCATCGTCTTGGTCAGCGGGAACCGCCGGTCGATCCACTGCAGCAGCCCGGTCTGCGGCTTGCCGACCTCTGCTTCGACTTTTGCCATCACGCAGCTCCTGTGTCTTGGCCGATCAGGATCAGGTCATCCCTGACGAACCGGTAAGGTGGAACACGCAGGTTCGTCGGTGCCGGAACACCCTTGTAGACGCGCCCGGCCAGGTCGAACTTGGAACCGTGACACGGGCAGAAGAAACCGCCGTACCAGTCCTCGCTCGGCCGGACGTCGAAATCCTGCAGCGGCGCGCAGCCCAGGTGCGTGCAGGAACCCTCGACGACGAGGAATTCCGGCTTCACCGAGCGGAATGCGTTCGCGGCGTACACCGGCTGCTGGTCGGCCACCTCGGAATTCGGGTCGCGGAGCATGTCGTTGTGACCGTCGAGCCGCTCCAGCATGGGATCGCTGCGGCGCAGCACGAAGATCAGCCTGCCGCGCCAGAGAACACGGATCATCTCGCCCGGCTGCATCGTACCGACCGGGACCTCGACCGGTGCGCCGAGCGCCTGGGCCCGCGCGCTCGGTTTCAGCGAGGCGAGGAACGGCACGGAAGCCGCCGCAACACCGGCGAGGCCCGTCACGGCGGTCGCTACGGTCAGAAAATGACGTCGGTTGCGATCCAGGCGATCAACGTCGTCTTCGCTCATCAGGCACTCCTTCCCGCCCGCGGAACCAAAGGCTTGATGCTGTAGACCTTCAATCCGGCGCGTTCTTGTTCGGTATCGATACTGGTAGATTTGCAGGCGGGCCGCTTAGGCGTCAGGATGGCGCTTGCTCGGCCCGAATTTTTCATTATACACGTGCCGCTTCGAAATTGGCTAGCTGGACTGCCACTACGAATTGATTCGCAAGGAAATTTTCTTGGCCGACGTGAAACCAGCGCTTGTCTTCGTTCTGCAGTCGGTCGTCGTCGGGCTCGCGATCGCGTTCCTCGTCGTGCTGGTCCGGCCGGACCTGCTGCCGGCCGTCGGCTCGCCGGGCCCCGCGGCGCCCGCGAGCTACGCGGACGCAGTCGATCTCGGCGCCCCGGCGGTCGCCAGCATCCACACCAAGCGACTCGTCGAGATCAGCTCGACCGACGGCGCACCGCCGCGCTTCGGCATCGAATCGAACGACGCGTCGGCGGTCATCATCGATCCGGAAGGCTATCTCGTCACCAATTTTCACGTGGTCGTGGGAGCGGCCGACATCCAGGTCGGGCTGTCCGACGGCCGCTGGGCCGAAGCCCGGCTCGTCGGCGTCGACGCGGAGACCGACCTCGCGGTGCTCAAGCTGGATGTCGGGACGCTGCCGGCCATCCGCATGGGCAATTCGGGCCAGCTCCGGATCGGCGATGTCGTGCTCGCAATCGGCAACCCCTACGGCCTGACGAAGTCGGTGACGCAGGGCATCGTCAGCGCCGTGGGCCGCGGCATGCTGAACCTGACGACCTTCGAGAATTTCATCCAGACCGACGCCGCGATCAACGCGGGTAATTCGGGCGGCGCGCTGATCAACGCGCGCGGCGAGCTCGTCGGTATCAACACCGCTGTACTGGCCCAGGACGTCGGGACCGAAGGCATCAGCTTCGCGATCCCGGTGGATCTCGTGCGCGGCGTCTTTGCCGAGATCAGGGAACACGGCCGCGTGCTCCGCGGCTGGCTCGGATTCAAGCCCGACGACATGACGCCGGCCGAGCGGGAAGAACTGGGGATCGAGCGCGACGCGGGCATCCTGCTGGTCGAGATCTATGCGGGCGGCCCCGCGGAAGCGAGCGGCCTGACCTGCGGCGACGTCCTCCTGGAGATCAACGGCGAGCCCATCTACTCGCAGCGCCAGGCCCGGCTCATCGTCGCCGGCAGTAACCCGGGAGACGATGTGGAGGTCCTCGCCTGGCGCGACGGGCGCGAGATCCGGCTCACGATCCTGGCCGGCGAGCGGCCGGATACCGATGCCCTGCCACGGGCCTGCTAGCGCGGCACCCTGCTGATCGTCGCGCCGAGCTGGCGCAGCTTTTCCTCGATGCGCTCGTAACCGCGATCGACGTGGTACACGCGGTCGACGACCGTCTCCCCCGCCGCGGCGAGGCCGGCCAGCACCAGACTCGCCGAAGCCCTCAAGTCGGTGGCCATCACGGGCGCCGCCGTCAGCCCTTCCTTGCCGGTGATGATCGCCGTATTGCCGGACAGGCGAATCTCGGCCCCCATCCGCTGCAGTTCGAGCACGTGCTGGAACCGGTTCTCGAAGATGGTCTCGGTCACGGTGCCGGCGCCCTCCCCGATTGCATTCAGCGCACAGAACTGCGCCTGCATGTCGGTCGGAAAGCCCGGGTACGGTGCCGTGCGGAGATCGACGCAGCGCGGCCGCCGGCCCCGCATGTCGATCTCGATGCGGTCATTCTCCAGCGTGATCCTGGCGCCGGCCTCGCGGAGCTTCACGAGCACCGCTTCGAGCGTCTGCGGTGCCGCGCCTTCCGCCACGACCCGGCCGCCCGTCATGGCCGCTGCGACCAGGTAGGTCCCGGTCTCGATCCGGTCCGGCAGCACCCGGTGCGTGGTACCGCCGAGATCCGGCACGCCCTGCACCGTGATGGTCCCGGTGCCCGCGCCCTCGATGCGCGCGCCCATGCCGACGAGAAACGCCGCAAGGTCCTGCACCTCGGGTTCGCGCGCAGCGTTTTCGAGCACGGTCTCGCCATCGGCCAGCACGGCCGCCATCAGCAGGTTCTCGGTCCCGGTCACGGTCACGGTGTCGAACACGATGTGCGCACCCTTGAGCCGATCCGCACGCGCCTTGATGAAGCCGTTCTCGACGACGACACTCGCTCCCATCGCGCGCAGACCCGCAACGTGCAGGTCGACCGGCCGGGCACCGATCGCGCAGCCGCCCGGCAGCGACACGTCGGCCTCGCCGAAACGGGCGACCAGGGGCCCGAGCACGAGAATCGACGCACGCATGGTCTTGACCAGTTCGTACGGCGCCTCGCGGTGCGTGACCTTGCCCGCATCGATCTGAACGTTGAGGGCATCGTCGACAGTGACTTCCGCGCCCATCATCTGCAGGAGCGACAGCGTGGTCGTGACGTCCTTCAGGTGCGGCACATTGCTGACCGTGACGGGCCGCGTTGCGAGCAGCGAGCCGGCGAGGATCGGCAGCGCCGCATTCTTCGCGCCGGAAATCGTGACCTTGCCCTCGAGGGGCCGGCCACCGGTGATGCGGAGCTTGTCCAACGCGACCTAGTCCTGCGCCTGTTCGAACTCGGCCGGCGTCAGGGCCCGGATCGACAGCGCATGGATCTCGTTGCCGACGAGGCTGCCGAGCGTGCGGTAGACGAGCTGGTGCCGCGCAAGCGGCCGCTTGCCTTCGAACTCCCGGGCGACGACGAGCGCCTGGAAATGCGTATTGTCGTCACTCGACACGCGCACGACGGCGGCTTCGAAGCCGTCCTCGATGCGGCGGGCGATCTCGGCTGGATCCATTGCGATCGACACGATTGGCCTCGGGGGCGGGCAGTGTACCGGGATTTCGCAGTGCTTCCCAACGGCCTCTGCCGATTGTGTATGATACCGGGCCCCGTCGCCGCGGTCCGGCCGCCTCACCCTCCCGGGGCGGCGGTCGTTCCGCACCGACTCTGAAGATCGATACCGTATGCTCGGGAATTTTCTCGAAGTCGTCGCCGGACTGGTGCTCCTGATCTGGGGCGCGGACCGCTTCGTCCACGGCGCGGCCGCGACGGCGCGCAACCTGGGCGTACCGCCACTGATGATCGGTCTCACGATCGTCGCGCTGGCGACCTCGGCGCCGGAAATCCTCGTTTCCGTCGTCGCGGCGGCCCGGGGGCAGCCGGGCCTCGCGTTCGGCAACGCGATCGGTTCCAACATCGTCAACATCGGGCTCGTGCTCGGCGCCGTGGCGATCATCCGCCCGATCGAGCTGCGCTCGGCGACGCTCAGGCGCGAAATGCCGGCACTTCTCGCCGTCACCCTGCTCACCGTCTCGCTGTTCCTCGATTCCTACCTGAGCCGCATCGACGGCCTCGTCATGCTGACCGGGCTCGTGATCGTCATGTTCTGGCTGACCCGGCTCGGGGTTCGCTCGACCCCGGACGACCCGATCGAGCAGGATTTCGACGCCGAGATCCCGGTGGGCGTGAACATGCCCGTCGCACTCTTCTGGCTCGTGTTCGGCCTGGCGATCCTGCTCGGCGGTGCGCAGCTCCTCGTCGACGGGTCGATCGAGATCGCCCGCTACTTCGGCGTGAGCGAGGTGGTCATCGGCATCCTGCTCGTCGCATTCGGCACCAGTCTGCCGGAGCTCGCCGTATCGCTGGTCAGCGCGATGAAAGGCGAATACGGCCTGGCGATAGGCAATATCGTCGGCTCCAACATCTTCAACCTGCTCGCCGTCATCGGGGTCGCGGCGACAATCGCGCCCACCCCGATGGAGCCGAGCGTCCTGTCGCTGCACATTTTCGTCATGGTCGCGTTCACCCTGGTCCTGTTCGCGATGACCTACGACTACGACGGCAAAAGCCGCCTGTCCCGGATCGAGGGATTCGCCCTCTTGGTGGCATTTGTTGCATATGACGCGTATGTCGTGATGCAAAACGTTAAAATGCCGCAATGACCCAGGATCGTCGCCAGCGTGATGCCGGGGCCCTGAGCGACAGCGAGCTTCTCGCGCTCGCCGCCGAGGTCCTCGACATCGAATCGCGTGCCGTCGCCGCGCTGCGGGCGCGTCTCGACGAATCGTTCGCCGCTGCCTGTCGCCTGTGCCTGTCCACCAGCGGGCGGGTCGTGGTGACGGGCATGGGCAAATCGGGCCACGTGGGCAACAAGATCGCGGCGACGCTCGCAAGCACCGGCACGCCCGCTTTTTTCATGCACCCTGCCGAGGCGAGCCACGGTGACCTCGGCATGATCACGGCGCAGGACCTGATGCTTGCCGTGTCCTATTCGGGCGAAACGGACGAGATCGTCACCATCCTGCCCCTGGTGAAACGGATGGGCGCGCCGCTGATCTCGATGACGGGCAACCCGGAATCCACGCTCGCCACCGCCGCCGACGTGCACCTGGACGTCAGCGTCGCTGAGGAGGCCTGCCCCCTCAAGCTCGCACCGACCGCGAGCACGACCGCGACGCTCGCGATGGGCGACGCGATCGCCGTCGCGCTGCTGAAGAGCCGCGGTTTCACGGCCGAGGATTTCGCGCGCTCGCATCCGAGCGGCAGCCTTGGCAAGCGCCTGCTCCTGCGGGTAGAGGACGTCATGCGCACGGGCGACGCGATCCCGGCGGTCGGTCCGGACGTCCTGCTGCGGGACGGTTTGATGGAAATCTCGGAGAAGGCACTCGGCATGACGGCGATCACCGACCCTGCCGGCAGGATTCTCGGGATCTTCACCGACGGCGACCTGCGCCGCGCGCTGGATGCCGGTGTCGACATCCACGAAACGCGGATGGAGGCGATCATGCACCGGGACTGCAAGACCATCGCGGCCGACGAACTCGCCGTCGAGGCGGTGCACCTGATGGAAGAGAACAAGATCACCTCGCTCCTCGTCGCGGATGCTGCGGGCCGCATCGTCGGCGCACTCAATATCCACGACCTGTTCCGTGCAGGCATCATGTGAGCGCGCCCGCGACAGGTAACCGGCTTTCCCGCCTGCGACTGGTCGGTTTCGACGTCGACGGAGTGTTCACCGACGGGCGCTTCTACCTCTCGGACGACGGCGTGGAAAGCAAGGCGTTCTGCACCCAGGACGGCTTCGGCATCCGGGCGCTGCTGGCCGCCGGTGTCGAGGTCGCCGTCATCAGCGGCCGCCGCTCGGGCGCCGTGGCCGCGCGCATGCGGGAACTCGGCGTCCGCCACGTTTTCCTGCACTGCGCCGACAAGGTCGGTGCGTTCACGGGACTGGCCGAGGAGCTCGGCGTGGAACTCGCCGATTGCGCCTTTGTCGGCGACGATGTACCCGACCTCGCGCTGCTCGAGCGTGTCGGTTACTCGGTAGCGGTCGCCAATGCCGCTGCCCTCGTGCGCGAGCAGTGCGACTACACGACGCAGGCCGCAGGCGGTTACGGCGCGGTGCGGGAGGTCTGCGACCTGGTCCTGGCCGCACGGCCCGGGGCAGACGCGTGAGCCTGCGCAATGCCGTCGTTACCGGGTTTCTTGCCGCCGCCGCCGTCGGCAGCTGGTATCTCGCCTGGCAGGATCAGGACGCGGAGGTGCGCAGCACGTCCACGGGTGACCCGCACCGCGGCTACTACCTCGAAGCCGCGCGAATCCTCGGTACCGGGGAGGACGGCCGCCTGCTGTACGCGATCGAGGCCGCCCGCGCAGAGCAGCAGCCGAACGACGTAATCGAATTTTCCGACGTCCGCATCAGCTACGCACCGCAGAGCGACGTGCCCTGGGTCGTGACGGCCGACGCCGCCCGCATTGCGGAGGACCGTGAACACGTCTACCTGAGCGGTCACGTCAAGGCGATCGGCACCGGCGCCGATTTCGACACCGAGATCCGTACCCAGTATCTCGAACTCCGGCCCGAGGCATACCTCGCCGAGACCGAGGATCGCGTACAGATCCGGATCGGCGCACGCAGCCTGACGGCGACGGGCATGCTAGCATCGCTCGAGGACAACCGGCTGCAACTGAAATCCAACGTCAGCGGCAAATTTTTGCCCTGATCGCGGTCCAATAAGCCTATGCGACGTCTGCTCCCGATCATTGCGGTCCTGCTGCCCGGCCTGGCGGCCGCCCAGTCGAGTGACCTGCGGCTGCCGATCTCGCTGGACGCCGAGTCGACTGACTACGACGGCAAGAGTTCGATGCTCATGTTCCGGGGCCTGAGACTCACGCAGGGCCGCATCGGCATCGAGGCGGAGGAAGGCCGCGCCAGCAAGCTCGATTTCCAGGACAGCGTCTGGCATTTCGAAGGCAACGTCGTCATCGACGTCGAGGACGGCCACATCGAAAGCGACTCGGCCGACCTGGCCTTTTCCGACCATACGCTGAAGCTCGCGACGATCACCGGCTCGCCCGCGACGTTCGAATTGCGGCGGCCCGGCAGCGACGAGGTCACCTACGCCGAGGCCCGGAAGCTCTCCTATGACCTCGACAGCGGCGTCGTCGAATTCTCGGGCGACGCGGTGATCACCGAAGGCGGCAACAAGATCGCGTCGAGCTACCTGGTCTACAACATCCGCGAGCGACGCATCAAGGCACAGTCGGCCGCGGGCGACGAGCGCGTCAGGATCACCTATACACCGAGCAATCCGCCGCCCGACGAAACGGCCGGGGACGCGGACCCGACCCCCGGCGACGGAGACGAGGCTCCATGAGTATCCTGAGTGTCCAGGAGATCTCCAGGAGCTACAAACTGCGCAAGGTCGTCAAGGAGCTGACTCTCGAGATCAAGAGCGGCGAGGTCGTCGGCCTGCTGGGACCGAACGGGGCCGGCAAGACGACGGCCTTCTACATGATCGTCGGCCTGATCGCGGCCGACAGCGGCAAAATCCTGCTGGACGGCCAGGACCTGACGTCCGAACCGATGCACCGCCGCGCCCGGCTGGGGCTCGGCTACCTGCCCCAGGAAGCGTCGATCTTCCGCAAGCTGACCGTCGAACAGAACATCCTCGCGATCCTCGAGAACCGCGACGATCTCGGCCAGGCAGGCCGTGAAGAAGAACTCGAACTCTTGCTCGACGAACTCCACGTGGGCCACGTGCGCGGCAGCCTCGGCATCAGCCTGTCCGGCGGCGAGCGGCGGCGCGTCGAGATTGCGCGGGCGCTTGCGGCAAACCCGTTGTTCGTCCTCCTCGACGAACCCTTTGCCGGCGTCGACCCGATATCGGTACTCGATATCCAGAGAATTATCAGGCACTTGTCGCAGCGCGGGATCGGCGTCCTGATCACTGACCATAATGTAAGGGAAACGCTCGGAATTTGCGGCAGAGCCTATATACTGAGTGACGGCAGCTTGATCGCCTCGGGTTCGCCAGACGAGATCCTGGAGAATCATCACGTTCGGGAAGTGTATCTCGGACAGGAGTTCAAGCTCTGAGGCAAAATCGACGCAGGACCATGTCGCCGTAGAGGGCCGTTTCCATCCGCGCTACTCCATGCTGAAACCGTCACTCCAGCTCAAGCTCGGCCAGACGCTGACGATGACGCCGCAGCTGCAGCAGGCCATACGATTGCTGCAGCTTCCGGTTCTCGATCTCAACGCACAGATCCAGGACGCTCTCGAAGAGAACATCATGCTCGAGATGGAGGATCTGCCGGACGTCCCGCAGACGACCAGCGAGACGACCGCCGAGGTCGAGGCGATCCGCGCCGAGGATACCTGGCAGGCCACGGCCAGCGCCCGCATTGCCGACGGCGGCTGGAACGGCGAAGGCAGGCCGATCACGGAATTCGCCGACGAATCCGGACAGACGCTGCGCGACCACCTGCTGTGGCAACTTGAGATGGAGCACTTCGAACCGCGCGAGGTCGTGATCGGCGAGGCAATCATCGATTCGATCAATGACGACGGCTACCTGACCGCGAGCCTCGAGGAAATCGGCGCCATTCTCGACGAGGAGACGGGCATCACAGCCGGTGAGATCGAGAAGACCCTCGCCAAGGTCCAGGCCATGGACCCGGTCGGCGTCGGCGCCCGCTCGCTGGGCGAGTGCCTCGTGCTGCAGCTGGGCCAGCTGGAACCCGACACGCCGGGTCTCGATCTCGCCGCGGCGATCGCACGCGAGCATCTCGACCTCGTCGCGAGCCGGGACTGGGGCGAACTGCGCCGCATGCTGCGCGTATCCGAGGAGGAGTTGCACACGGCGCTCGCGCTGGTCAAGAGCCTGAACCCGAAGCCGGGACTCGCGGTGAGCCCGGCGGCGGCCGAGTACGTCGTGCCGGATGTCTTCGTGCGCAAGGTCGACGGCCGCTGGCAGGTGGAAATCAGCCCGACCGGCGTGCCCCGCCTGTCCGTCAACCAGCAGTACGCGCGCCTGTTGCGCGGCAGCGGGGACCACGCCGTACTGCGCACGCAACTGCAGGAAGCACGCTGGCTGATCCGCAGCCTCGAGATTCGCAACGAGACGCTCATGAAGGTCGCGACCTCGATCGTGGCCCGGCAGACCGAATTCCTCGAACACGGCGACGAGGCGATGAAGCCGATGGTGCTGCGTGACATCGCGGAGGAGATCGGCATGCACGAATCGACGATCTCGCGCGTCACGACCAACAAGTACATGCACACGCCGCGCGGCGTCTTCGAGTTCAAGTATTTCTTCTCGTCGCACCTCTCCACCACGGACGGCGAAGACCAGTCGTCGACGTCCGTGCGCGCGAAAATCCGCAAACTCATCGGCGCCGAGAACCCGGCGAAGCCGCTGAGTGATAGCAAGATCGCGAAACTCCTGGCAGACGAAGGAATCTCGGTTGCCCGCAGAACAGTCGCGAAGTACCGTGAAGCCATGAACATTCCTGCATCGAGCGAACGCAGGCAACGACCGGTGTAGACGGGCGCAATACCCCCGAAAAGGAGAAAGTCAATGCAAGTCAGCGTTTCAGGCCACCACGTCGAAGTAACAGAAGCTCTCCGTGGATATGTCGAAACCAAAGTCGAGAAAATCGGTCGCCACTTTGACCTCGTGTCCGACGTCCACTGCATCCTGACTGTCGAGAAACTCCGGCACAAAGCAGAAGCGACGGTCAGCATGAATGGCGACAAGATCTACGCCGACGCCGTCGAGGAGGACATGTACGCTGCGATAGACGGATTGGTCGACAAGCTGGACCGCCGGGTCAGGAAGCACAAGGAAAAATTGCTGGACCACCACGCGCGGGACGCACAGAAGCGCAAATTCGTCTGATCCCGAATCGCCCGCGCGCCACGGCGCGCGGGCACTTCCCTGCCGATAAAACCCATGTTTCTCGAAGAACTGATCAAGCCCGACAGCGTGCTGTGCAATGCGCACGCGCGCAGCAAGAAGCATTGCCTCGAGATCCTGAGCGAGCTGCTGGTGCGCTCGACGCCCGACATCGCGAACGAGGAGATATTCGACAAGCTCGTGGAACGCGAGCGTCTCGGCTGTACGAGCCTGGACCAGGGCGTGGCGTTTCCGCACTGCCGCGTCGACGGCCTGGACCAGAAAGTCGGTGCACTGATCAAGCTGACCGAGCCCGTCGAGTTCGATTCCCCGGACGGCGAAGCCGTCGATCTCGTCTTCGGCTTGATGGTGCCGGCCGAAATCGACGAGAGCCTGCAGGCCGACATCGGCCGGATCGCCGAGCGACTCAGGGACAGGACGCTGCGCAAGGACCTGAGGGACGCAAACACGAGCGGCGAACTCTACGCGGCGCTGCTCGCCGCCGCGGCACCCGACGGGTCCCCGGACACGGCAGCCGCCGACACGGCGGCTGCCGAGCGCAGCTAGCCCGCCAGGGCACCGCCGATGCCGGACGCCAAGCGCCTGATCGTCGTCAGCGGCCTGTCCGGCTCGGGCAAGTCGGTCGCACTGCACGTGCTCGAGGATCTCGGCTACTACTGCGTCGACAACCTGCCGGCGGCCCTGCTCAAAGCCGTCGTCGACGAGGTCACCGCCGGCGACGAGTTCACGTCCCGGCTGCTCGCAGTCGGTCTCGATGCCCGCAACCGCCCGAAGGACCTCGCCTCGCTGCCGACCCTGATCAGGGAACTCCGCGAGCAGGGCGTGTACACGGAGGTGCTGTTCCTGCAGGCCGACGACGACGTGCTGCTCAAGCGCTACAGCGAGACGCGGCGCCGGCATCCGCTGGCCGTGCACGGCACGGCACTTCGGGCGGCGATTGCCGAAGAGCGTGCCGTCCTGACCGAGGTCATCAACTCGGCCGACCTCGTCATCGACACGTCGTGGACGAGCATATACGAGCTTGCCGACACGATCCGGGAGCGGGTCGACCAGCGGCAGATCGGCACGCTGTCGGTACTGATCCAGTCGTTCGGCTTCAAGCACGGGATACCGGCGGATGCGGACTTCGTCTTCGACCTGCGTTCACTGCCGAACCCCTACTGGACCGTCAAGCTCCGGGGCCTGACGGGCCAGGACCGCGAGGTCTCCGAATTCCTGGAAGCACAGCCGGCCTTCATCGCGATGTACGAAGACATCACCGGTTTCCTCGAGCGCTGGATCCCGGAATACGACCGGGTCAACCGGGGTTATCTCACGGTTGCGCTCGGCTGCACCGGCGGGCAGCACCGCTCGGTCTACATGGCCGAAAAGCTCGTGGCTGCGCTGCGCGAGAAACACGAACCCGTCCTCATCCGTCACAACGAACTCGCGACGCACCCGATCGGTGCTTGATTCCATGCCGTCCTGAAGGCGGTTACACTGCCCCCGGTTCGAGGGGGTGGTTCGATGGAAGCGAGAGAGCACACCAAGGCCAATCTTGAGCTGTTGCGCGAGCAGCTGGACAGCGGCCGCATGCGCTCCGCGCGCCTGATGATCCACAGCCTGCACCCGTCCGAGGTCGCCCGCCTCCTCGAGTCAGTCCCCCCGCAGGAACGCGTCATCCTCTGGGAGATGGTCGATCCCGATGACGAGGGAGACATCCTCGTCGAACTGGCCGACGAGGTGCGCGAAAGCCTGATCGAGGGCATGGAAACCGAGGACCTGATCGCGGCCACCGAGGGCATGCAGCTCGACGACCTGGCAGACCTGCTCCTCGACCTTCCCGAAGCGATCACGCGACAGGTCCTGCACTCGCTCGACGAGCAGGACCGGGAACGGCTGGCGCAGGTGCTCGCCTACGACGAGGAGAGCGCCGGCGGCCTGATGAACGTCGACATCGTCACGGTCAGACCCGACGTGACGCTCGAGGTCGTCGCCCGCTACATGCGCGCACGCGGCGACATCCCGGACGGCACGGATGCCATTTTCGTCGTCAACCGCGACAACGAGTACCTCGGCTCGCTGTTCCTGTCGCGCGTGCTCTCGCACGACCCGGACACGCCCGTCGCGCAGGTGATGTCTTCCGACGTGTTGCCGATACCGGCGCACACGCCGTCGTCGCAGGTCGTATGGGAGTTCGAAAACCGGGACCTGCTGTCCGCCCCCGTCGTCGACGACAATTACCACGTCGTCGGACGCATCACGATCGACGACGTCGTCGACCAGATCCGTGACGAGGCGGAGCATTCGTTCATGAGCGCGGCCGGCCTCGACGAGGAGGACGACATGTTCGCCCCGGTCGTGAGGAGCGCGACGCGGCGGGCCGTCTGGCTGGGCGTCAACCTCGGCACGGCGTTCCTCGCGGCGGCGGTCGTCGACATTTTCCAGACCACCGTCGACAAGATCGTGCTGCTCGCGGTGCTGATGCCCGTCGTCCCGAGCATGGGCGGCGTGGCCGGCAGCCAGTCGCTGACGATCATCACGCGGGCCATAGCGCTCGGGCAGATCGACCGCACCAATGCCCAGCGCATCCTGAAGAAGGAGTTGCTGGTCGGCGCACTAAACGGCATCGGCTGGGCTGCGATCGTCGCCATCTTCACCTTTCTCTGGTTCGGCGACTGGCGCCTCGGCGGGGTCATCGCCGCGGCGATGGTCATCAACCTGGTCGTGGCCGCGCTCGCGGGATTTTCCATCCCGATGGCGCTGAAGCGCATGAACATCGATCCGGCGCTGGCCGGTGGCGTCGTGCTGACGACGGTAACCGACGTCGTCGGCTACATGGCCTTCCTGGGCCTCGGCGCGCTGATCCTGCTCTAGCCCGCCGCGAGCCGGTCGGGCTCGCCGTGCAGGGAACTCAGGTCCCGGCTGATCCAGTCCGGCGCATACAGGCGCGGCACGGGGTCGCCGGCCAGGAAGCGTTCGAGCTCCGCACGGACCCGCATCGCATCCCGGTAGCCGAGCTCGATGAGTTCCCGCGTGTAGGCCTTTTCGAACATGAGAAAGCTCAGGAGCCGGTTCTCGTCCGGGCGCCGCCCGCCGATCCCGTGCAGCAGCGCGCGGACCGCGAACGGGAGTTCCTTGCGGTAGCGCGCAGCAATCACGCGCAGGTCCTGGCTCGGCACGATGAGCATCATGTCGATGGCGCGCATGCGCGCGAGCGAGCCGCGACGATGTTCCGGCGGCACGGCGTCGATCATCTGGTTGATCCGGGTCATGCGCTCGAGGTCGGAATACAGGCCGTCCATGAACAGCGTGTCGAGCATGTAGCCTGCAATCTTCGCGAAACTCGGCGACTCCGGCGGCCCGCCTGCCAGATCGCGCCGGTCCGCCGTTTCGTCGCGTACGCCGACGACGAGTATCCGGTCTGCGCCGAGATGGATCGCCGGGCTGAGCGGCGTGGCCTGGCGCATGGCGCCGTCGCCGAAGTACTCGCCGCCGATCAGTACGGGCGGAAATATCATGGGCACGGCGATACTGGCCATCAGGTGATCGAGATGCAGATCGCAGCGCACGCCGACGCGTCGCGTGCGGGACCAGCCTGCCTGCGTGCGCTGCGCCGCGAAAAACGAGGTGGAACGCGCAGTGTCGTAACTCGCGGCAGTTACCGCGATCGCGTCGAGCCAGCCGGCCTCGATCGCGGTCCGGATCCGCGGGAAACGAATGTTGCGGCTCAGCAGCGAACGCAGCGGCGCATTGTCGAGCAGGGACCGCGGCGTACCGACGAGCAGGCCGCCGAAGACGATCGCCGTCAGCCAGTGCAGGCTGGACTTGAGCATCGTCAGGTGGTCCGTCCGGTAGACCTGCTCACACCGGAAATTGCCCCAGACCTGGTCGAGTTCCATCACGGCCTGCCGGAACCGGCGTGCCCGCGTCGCGACCACGATGGAATTGATGGCGCCTGCCGAGGTGCCGCTCAGGATCGGGAACGGGTTCGGCGCCCCGCGCGGCAGGATTTCCGCCAGCGCCTTGAGGACCCCGACCTGGAAAGCTGCCCGCGCACCGCCGCCCGGAAGGACCAGGGCTGTCTTCGGCTTCTCGTCTCCTGCTTCGGGCATCGGCCCCCGCCTCGCGCGCGGCAATTCGCCAGTCGCCGTAAAGGCGTATTATAGTGTGTGGACAAAGGCAGGCGCGTGGACGCGGTTCACGGCCGCCGCCTGCCGTCGACGAAACAGGAAAACCGGATGAAACGCATTGCCCTGACGATTTGCCTGCTGCTTTCGGTTCCCGGGCTCGCCTGTGCGGGACCGGCGAGCCAGCCGGCCGTGGGCAGCCCGGCGCCGGAGTTCGAACTGCCGGACCAGGCGGGACAGCTGCATTCGCTCGAGGACTACCGCGACCGCTGGGTCGTGCTGTATTTCTACCCGAAAGACCAGACGCCCGGCTGCACTACCGAAGCCTGCGAGTTCCGCGACAACATTTTCGCGCTCCGGGATCTCAACGCGCAGGTCCTCGGCGTCAGCTACGACGATGTCGACTCCCACCGCGAATTCGCCGAAAAATACGAGTTGCCATTCCCGCTGCTCGCCGACGTCGACGGCAAGGCGGCCGAGGCTTACGGCGTCGCGACGCGGATGCTCGGGATGCGTCTCGCAAAACGCCAGACTTTCCTCATCGACCCCGCCGGCACGATCGTCAAGCACTACCGGGAGGTCGACCCCGAGTCGCATGCGGAGGAAGTGCTCACCGACCTCGAGTCGCTCGGCGCCGGCAAACGCGTCAGTGCAATGCCCTGATGCCTTCGTCCAGGCCCGCGATCGTCAGCGGGTACATCCGGTCGTCCATCAGGTCGCGCGTAATCCTGACTGACGGGGTGTAGTCCCAGCGCTCGCGCGGCTCGGGATTGAGCCAGATCGCCTTCGGATACGTATCGAGCAGCCGCTTGATCCAGACGGCACCCGGCTCGTCGTTCCAGTGCTCGACGCTGCCGCCCGCGTAAACGATTTCGTACGGGCTCATCGTCGCATCGCCGACGAACACGAGCTTGTAGTCCGATCCGTACTTGTGCGCGATATCGAGCGTCGCTATCCGCTCCGAGCGCCGGCGCCGGTTGTCTTTCCACAGGCTCTCGTAGATGAAATTGTGGAAGTAGAAATGCTCGAGGTGCTTGAATTCGCTCTTGGCGGCGGAAAAGAGCTCCTCGCATGCGCGAACGTGATCATCCATCGACCCGCCGATATCCAGGCACAGCAGGACCTTCACCGCGTTGTGGCGCTCCGGCACCATGCGCAGGTCCAGCAGGCCGGCATTGCGGGCCGTCTTGTCGATGGTGTCGGCCAGGTCGAGCTGGTCCGCAGCGCCCTCGCGCGCGAATTTCCGGAGCCGCCGCAGCGCGACCTTGATGTTGCGGGTGCCCAGCTCGACGGAATCGTCCAGGTTCCGGTACTCGCGCCGGTCCCAGACCTTGACCGCGCTCCGGTTGCGCGATCCCTGCTGGCCCATGCGGATGCCTTCCGGGTTGTAGCCGTAGGCCCCGAACGGTGACGTCCCCGCGGTCCCGATCCATTTACTGCCGCCCTCGTGGCGCTCGCGCTGTTCGTCGAGGCGCTCGCGGAGCGCCTCGAGCAGCTGCTCGAAGCCGCCCAGCGACCGGATCTTCGCCCGTTCCTCTTCGGACAGATCGAGCTCTGCGAGGCGTTCGAGCCAGTCGGCCGGAATATCCTCCGTGAGGTCCGCCAGCGAATCGTCCACGCCGCGAAAGTAAGCAGAGAAAATGCGATCGAAGCGGTCGAGCCGCGACTCGTCCTTGACGAAACACGAGCGCGACAGGAAGTAGAAGTCGTCTACGCTGTGCCCGGCAACACCGCGCTCGAGGGCCTCGAGCAGGGTCAGGAACTCGGTGACCGACGCGTCGATGCCGCCGTTACGCAGCGCGTAGAGAAACGGTATCAGCATGCGCGCTCACTGGTTTCCCGAGCGGCGATCGAGGAAAACGAGCTGCTCGAACAGGTGCACGTCCTGCTCGTTCTTGAGCAGCGCGCCGTAGAGCGGCGGAATGGCTTTGCGACCGTCCCTCGAGGCCAGTGCCTCGGGCGGGATGTCCTCGGCGAGGAGCAGCTTGATCCAGTCGAGGAGTTCCGACGTCGAAGGCTTCTTCTTCAGTCCGGGCACGTCCCGAACCTCGTAGAACGCGCGTAAAGCCTCGGCGAGCAGCGACTTCTTGAGGCCCGGATAGTGGACGTCGACGATCTTTGCCATCGTCTCCTTGTCCGGGAACCGGATGTAGTGGAAAAAGCAGCGCCTCAGGAACGCGTCGGGCAGTTCCTTCTCGTTGTTGCTCGTGATCACGATGATCGGGCGATGCCTGGCGCGCACCAGCTCGCGCGTCTCGTAGACGTAAAACTCCATCCGGTCCAGTTCGCGCAGCAGGTCGTTCGGGAACTCGATGTCGGCCTTGTCGACCTCGTCGATCAGCAGCACGGGCTGCGTTTCGGAGGCGAATGCCTCCCAGATCTTGCCGCGCACGATGTAGTTGCGGATGTCGTGCACCCGGTCGTCGCCGAGCTGTGAATCCCGGAGCCGCGCCACCGCGTCGTATTCGTACAGGCCCTGCTGCGCCTTCGTCGTGGACTTGATGTGCCACTCGAAAAGCGGCAGGCCCAGCGAGTTCGCGATCTCGACGGCGAGCTGGGTCTTGCCGGTGCCCGGCTCGCCCTTGATCAGGATCGGGCGCTCCAGGGTCACGGCGGCGTTGACCGCCACCGAGAGGTCGTCGGTTGCGACGTAGCTGTCCGTGCCCGTGAATCGTCGTTTCGCCATCTTCATGCGTGTCGCGCCGGCAGGCCCCCATCTTACCCCGTGGCGTCCTGCGTACAAGGACCGGTGCTCAGGTCCCGGGCACGAGTTCGAGCGTATGCGCGGGAGCGCCCGGCAGGAACGGCGCCGGGACGCCTTCGACCCAGTCCCGGTGGCCGCTCCGGTAAAACGGCGACAGCGGGTGGCCGCTCTGCCCGGTCGGCATGTGCATCAGGCCGCTGGCCTCGTCGCCCGGCGCGACCGCGAAGCGCTCGGACGCGCCGAACGCGGGCCCCTGCGCGCGCGGGAGATCGACGTCGCCCGGCAGCGGCACCGCGGGCATGTCGAGCCTGGCGCCGAAAAGCGGCACGGCGGCACTCAGCGGATGCCGTATCGACGCGGTGTTGCGCTCGCCCCAGCGGCGCTCGGCTAGCGGCCCGTCGAAGGTGTCGAACCACGCGAGGTTCCGGCGCACGGCCGCGAGCAGGAATTCGTCCCAGCTCGCGTAGTCGCCGGGGAGCAGGTGCAGCGGACGTTCAGTGACGACCTGCCAGAGCGGCGCCTCGAACTGGTGGCTGACCCTGAGTTCCACGTCGTCGCCGTAAGCCGCGCGCGCCGGGGCGGTCAGTGCATGGAACAGCTGCGCCTCGACCTCGAGCCGGAACGCGCGAACGAGTCGATAGCCGACCGATTCCGGCGCCGCCCGCGGGACCCAGTCGCGGACCAGGTCACGGTAGGTGCTGAGCTCCCGATCGCCGGCGACTGCGTCGTCGTCGAGCAGGTCTAGCAGCAGGCCCTGCCAGCGGGCGAGGAACAGCGCGCGATCGTCCGTCTGGATCGCGAGCATGTCGGCCGGCTCGAACCGGTCCTTCGCCAGCAGCCCGTCGCGGATCTGGCGGGCGCGCGCGCCCAGGTCGTAGCCGCCGTCACCGATCAGCTCGAGTGCCTCGCCATCGGCGACGCGGGCGTTCGCGGTCCAGATCCGCCCGTCGGCAGGGTTCACGATCCGCGGATAATCGGCGGGTGCGAGCCATCCGTCCCAGCCGGCGGTGTCGCTCCAGTCGGCCGGCAGCAGCGGGTCGTAGCCTCGTCGCACCGGTATGCGGCCCGCGATCGTCCAGCCGATGTTGCCGTCAGCATCGCCGGCGACGAAGTTTTGCGGCGGCATGCCCACGTGGCTGGCGATATCGAGCGCCGCCGTCACGGACTGTGCCGTCTCGAGGTCAACGTTGGCGAGATTGACGGCAGCCGGCGCATGGGCAATCCACGCCACCGCGATCTCGCCGTCGGGATAGTCGATGTCGTCGCGGACGGGGCCCCAGATGGTGTCCCGGAACTCGACCTTGACCGGGTCGGCGTTCTTCACGGTGATGAGCTCGGTGCGCTTCTCGAAGACCCGGTCGCCCGCCGGCGTCCGGTAGGTGCCCGGCGCGGCGCCGGGGATCAGCAATACCGCATCCGTCCAGTCGCCGTAGCTGTTGGTGAATCCCCAGGCGACCTGCCCGTTGCTGCCCGCGACGACGAACGGCGTACCGGGGATGGTCACGCCGGTCACGTCGCGTGCCCCGGCCCCGACGACGACCAGTCGTGCCCGGTACCAGATGTTCGGCACGGCATGGCTCAGGTGCATGTCGTTCGCGACCATCGCCCGGCCGTTTGTCGTGAGGCGGCCCGCGACGGCCCAGTTGTTGCTGCCGGGAAAGTCCTTCTTGCCCTGTTCGTCGGCGGGTGGCGCCGCGCCCGAGACGTCGCGAACCGAATAAACGTCCGCAGCCGGGGCAGGCCCGGCCGGCCGCGATTCGCCCATGAGCGGCGCATCCCATGGCGTGCCCTGCGGGTACATCCAGTCGAACACTTCGGCCGGCAGCACCCTTCGGGCAAGGCCGCGGCGCACGTCGCGCTCGGCCAGCTCGTCGTTGAGCCGGAGGAACATCGTGTACCAGACCAGCAGCGAATCCTCGGCTGCCCACGGGCGGGGTTCGGCGCCCAGCAGGAAATATTCGAACGGCCTGGCTTGAAGGCTCGCGAGCCCGGCGTTGACGCCATCGGCATAGCGCGCGAGCAGGAGCCTGGCCGCGGGATCGAGCCCGCTGAGCACTGTGCGGGCGCGGTCCCGGAATCGGTGCAGCCGCGCGCTGCGGTCCGTCTCCACCGTCGCCGAACCGATCAGCTCGGACAGCTCCCCGGCCGCGCGGCGCCGGATGGTATCCATCTGGAAGAACCGGTCCTGGCCGTGTGCAAAACCGGTAGCAAAAGCGAGATCCGTGCGACTCGCCGCCGTGATGACCGGGATGCCGGCGGCATCGCGCGCGATGGTCGCCGGCGCCGCGAGGCCGGCCACGGCGAGTTCACCATCGAGAGTCGGCAGACTGGCCCGGAGCATCAGCCACGCAAGCCCCGTCACCAGCAGCAGCGCGAATACCCCGGCGAGGAGCAGGCGCCCGAACCACCGTCTCATGTGTCCTTGACTTTGAGAATCGTCATCGAGTTGGTCCCGCCCGACACGCCGTGCATGTCGCCGCGGGTGAAGATCACGAGATCATCGACGTTGACGAGCTTCTTGCCGAGGACGGTACGGAATATGTCCGCGTAGAGTTCGTCCCGGTCGTCGTGTTCGATGTTGAATGCGACCGGATACACGCCGCGATAGAGCGTGACGCGCCGGCTCGTCGCGGCCGAGGGGGTGAACGCGTAGATCGGGATGTCCGACCGGATGCGCGACATCCAGCGCGTCGTCGAGCCGGACTCGGTCAGCGCGATGATGGCTTTGACCTTCAGGTGGTTGGCCGTGTACATCACGGCCATGGCTATCGCTTCGTCGACGTAGACGAACTTGTCGTCGAGCCGGTGCCGCGTCCGGCCGGCCTCCAGCGGGAATTTTTCGGCTCCTCGGCAGACCTCGGCCATCGCACGTATCGCCTTGACCGGGTATTCGCCCACAGCCGTCTCGCCGGACAGCATCACGGCGTCAGTGCCGTCCATGACCGCGTTCGAGACGTCGCTGACCTCGGCGCGCGTCGGGATCGGGTTGTAGATCATCGACTCCATCATCTGCGTTGCCGTGATCACGATCTTGCTGCCCTTGCGCGTCTTGCGGATGAGCTTCTTCTGCAGGCCGATCAGCTCCGTGTAGCCGACCTCGACGCCCAGGTCCCCGCGGGCAACCATGATGACGTCGGCTGCTTCGAGTATCTCGTCGAAATTCTCGACGGCTTCCGTGCGTTCGATCTTGGCCACGATGTGACCCTTGCCCCCCGCTTCCTCGAAGAGCTGCCGGGCCTCGAGCACGTCTTTCGCGCTGCGGACGAACGAGACCGCGAGGAAGTCCATCTCGAGTTCTGCCGCGAGCTTTATGTTCTCCTTGTCGACCTCCGTCAGGGCTTTAGCCGACAGGCCGCCGCCGCGCTTGTTGATACCCTTGTGGTCCGACAGGACACCACCGACCCTGACCTCGGTGTGGACCCGGGTTCCCTCGATGCCGGTCACCTCGAGCTCGATCATGCCGTCGTTCAGCAGCAGGACGTCGCCGGCCTCGACGTCTTCGTGAAGCGTCTCGATTGCGACGCCGACGCCCTCGACCGTGCCATCCTCGTAGCCAAGCGTGCTGTCGAGGAAGAACGAATCACCCTCCTCGAGTTCCACGTGATGGTCCCTGAATCGCGTGACGCGGATCTTCGGACCCTGCAGGTCGCCCATCAGTCCGACGTCACGACCGCACTTGAGCGCAGCCGCCCTCAGCCGCTGCGCGCGCTCGCGGTGCTCGTCGGCGTCGCCATGGGAAAAGTTGATACGCGCGACGTCGAGCCCTGCGCGAATCATCTTCCTCAGGCGTTTCTTCTGGTCGGTTGCCGGCCCGAGGGTGGCAACGATTTTCGTTCGGCGTAACATGGGCGGGATTATTGCACAGCACCGCCGCAGAGAGAGGACGACCTTGGATCGCCGCCGCTTCCTCCAGTGCCTCGCCGTCGCGGGCACGGCGCCGGCGCTGCCCCGACGGGCCGCAGCCGGCACAACGCTTGCCGTCAGGTTGCGCCCGGACCCGCAGCGGATTCTCGATCTGCCC
>JAWWBD010000012.1:0-29592 GCA_033721115.1 Woeseiaceae bacterium
CAAGACTGACATCGAGATCGCCCAGGCAGCCGACATCAAGCCCATCGTCGACATCGCGGAGGACAAGGCGGATGCGGCCACGAAGGAGGCACTGCGTTATCGCAGCGCCCTGTTCGAGGGCACGAAAATGGTGCAGCGGGGCATGCTCACCACCGATATGGCGATACAAATCTGTAGTACTGTCAAAGGGATAGAACTGGATATTCGAGCAGAATCTGGGACACGGCTGAAAAACCGCATGTCCGGCGAGGTCATCTATACCCCGCCCGAGGGCCAGGCGCTGCTGCAGGCCAAGCTCGACAACTGGGCGGCATTCATGCACGACGAGACCGACCTCGACCCGCTGATCCGGCTTGCGATCCAGCACTACCAGTTCGAGGCGATTCACCCGTTCGCCGACGGCAACGGCCGGACCGGCCGCATCCTCAATATCCTGTTCCTCGTCGAGCACGGCCTCCTCGACTCGCCGATCCTGTACCTGAGCCGCTACATTATCCAGAACAAGGCCGCCTACTACCGGTTGCTGCAGAACGTGACGACGGACGGCGCCTGGGAGCCCTGGATCCTGTTCATACTGGACGGCGTCGAGGAAGTCTGCAGCTGGACGACCGACAAGATCAAGGCGATCCGTGAACTGATGGAACACACGGCCGAATTCGTCCAGCAGGAACTGCCCAAGACCTATGCCTGGGAACTGATCGTGCTCCTGTTCAAGCAGCCCTACTGCCGGATCAGCAACCTGGTCGACGCCGGCATCGCCAAGCGCCAGACGGCGTCGGTCTACCTCAAGCAGCTCTGCGATATCGGGGTGCTGAGGGAGATCAAGTCGGGCCGCGAGAATATCTTCGTCCACCCGAAATACATAGAATTGCTCACCGGTGAGGAGAACGTCTGGGTTTACTATGCGGGTATCGAGACGGAAGCAGAGGCCGAAGCCTCCGACTGATACGGGCGGCCGGAGCGTCGCATTTTGACGTTCGACCGCGGCGTCGTTTTCGTCCTCTTCAAGTACGCGGTCTACGTTCTGCTTGCGATGAACGTGTACTGGTTCTTCGTCGAGGAATACGGCGCGGCGCTCGTCGAATACCCGGGCGGGGTTCCTTTCGCGGAACTCAGCGTCGCCTACGTCGCCACGATCGACACCGCGGCCTGGGTCGTCCTGCTGCTCCTGTTCGAACTCGAGACCTACCTGCTGGACGACCGGCACTTCACGCGCCCGGTCACGCTGACGCTGCACGGGCTCAGGATCGTCTGTTACGCCTTCATCGTCTCCGCGTTCATCGACTACATTCAGAGCCTTTTGTTTGTACGAGCGGTGGCCCCGCTCGCCGGTATCGGGGATCTTTGCGTGCTGGCCGCCGACGGCTGGTCCTACGCGGTCTCGCTCGACGAATACGTGCCGGTAACGGCCGGGAACTGCGCGACGCTGTCCCCTGCCGAGAGTTTCCTCCGCTTCGAGCACGTGCGGGCGGTCGTCGATGCCGGAGGCCATGCGGCGATCATGGGCCTCGCCTGGATCGACGTCATCAACTCCGGCGTCTGGCTCCTGGTCGTTCTCGTACTCGAAATCGACGTACGGCTGCAGGAGCGCGAGCTGCTCGAGGGCTGGGCGCTCAAGCTCAGCACCGCGACGAAGGTCGTGCTCTACTCGACGCTGCTCTACGCCGCTGTCTACTGGGGCATCAAGGGCTCTTTCGTCGATTTCTGGGACGCATTCCTCTGGCTCGTCGCCTTCGTGTTCATCGAGCTGAACGTGTTCGAGTGGCGCGCCGAGGAACGCGAAGCGAAATCGGCCTGACTCAGGGCAAAACCTCGAGTCCCGGCTCGCCGTCACGCTGCAGCAATGCACGGTCCGACAGCTTGAGGTGCACGAGACCGTGCTCGCGATCCAGATCCATCAGGAACGGATGCCAGAGGTCGGCCTCGTCGCGCCGGTAGAATCCCGACACCTGCCAGCCGTCGCCCGACCGGTAGACGTATGCCTTGCCGGCCCGCCGGTCGGGCGCCAGCGGGTCCACGATGACGAGCTCGCTCTCGCCCAGCACGCGCTCGAGGTGCGCACGCGCAGCGAGCACGGCGGCCTCCTCTGCCGCACGTTCGGCGCGCATGTCCGGCGGCACCGTGCAGCGGTAGGCCGTCACGGCGACGACAATGCCGACCCCGAAGCCGAACAGGAGCCTGCCGATCCGATGCGAAAGCGCGGGCATGTTGTTCTCTCCGTCAGTCGATTCCGATGTACTTGTGCGTCTGCAGGCTGAGCCGCCAGCCGGGGTGCAGCAGACAGTAGTCGATCGCCGCGCGGGTATTCGCCTCGCGATTTGCGTCGTCCAGCGGCTGCAGGAAGAACAGGTCGAAGTCCCAGCCCCGAAAGCGCTCCGGCTGAACCTCCGGCTCGGGCTGCGGATAGACGAGCTTCAGCTCGTTACCCGCGCGCTGCACGACCGGCGAGTTGCCCTTCGGGCTGACGCACAGCCAGTCGATCCCTTCCGGCGCCGTCAGGGTGCCGTTGGTCTCGACCCCGACCTCGAAGCCGGCTTCGTGCAGGGCGCCGAGCAGCGCCGCATCGAGCTGCAGGAGCGGCTCGCCGCCGGTGCAGACCACGTAGGGGCGCCCCGCCCCGGCGGGCCATTGTTCGGCAACGGCCCGCGCCAGCAGGCTCGCGTCGTCGAACTTGCCGCCGCCGGGGCCGTCCGTGCCGACGAACTCGGTGTCGCAGAACCGGCACACGGCTCCGCTGCGATGCGCCTCCCGGCCCGACCACAGGTTGCAGCCGGCGAAGCGCAGGAATACGGCAGGCCGCCCCGTCTGGCCGCCCTCGCCCTGCAGCGTGAAATAGATGGTCTTGACCGAGTAGGTCATGCCGTCGCGAGCAGCGGGTCGGGGACGCCTGCTTCGCTGAACCCCTTGGCCCGCAGCCGGCAGGCTTCGCATGCGCCGCACGGGGGGCGCAGGCCTTCGTAGCAGGTATGCGTGAGCGCCATCGCGTCGAGCGCGTCGAGTTCGACGGCAAGCTCCACGGTTTCCTTTTTCGACCGGTGCATCAGCGGCGTATGGATGGTGACCTCTGTCTCGAGCCCGAGCCGCAGCGTTGCTTCGAGTGAACGGATCGTTGCCTCGCGGCAGTCCGGGTAGCCGCTGTAGTCCGTCTGCGCCACCCCGGTGACGAGATGTATGATGCCGCGGCGCCAGGCCAGCGCCGCCGCGAAAGTCAGGAACACGAGGTTGCGCCCGGGAACAAAGGTCGCCGGCAGGTCGCTGTCCGCCCGGGCCTTCCCGCCGACTTCGACCGCCGGGTCGGTCAGTGCGTCACCCCCGAGCGCGGCGAAGGTGTCGATCGGCAGCACCGTGTGCCCGACCCCTGCGTGCCGGGCGACCCGGGCCGCGCAGTCCAGCTCGATGCGATGCCGCTGGCCGTAGTCGAACGAAACGCTTGCCACGTTGTCGGCGCCAAACCGGTCCAGCGCCCAGTAGAGCGACGTGGTCGAATCCTGGCCGCCCGAGAGCAGCACGAGCGCATCGCTCATCGTCGCCTCACCGGTTCCGGCGCTCGCGGAGCGCGCGTTCGAAGTCGTTCCAGTCCGGACCGGTATGGGTCACCAGGTAGTCGTTCGTCAGCGCTTCGGAGACCTCCCAGAGCCTCGCTGCCATCGCGTGATCGTGCAGGTGGCTGCCGCTGATCGTCACCGCATTGCAGTCCTCGAAGAACCGGCCGCTCGTCGCGCCCAGCGCGGGACTCGTCGCGACGTAGCAGCTCGTTGCCGCGCCTTCCTCGACGGACTTGCCGTAGCCGAGCCCGGTCGCGATTGCGAAACCTGCCTGCATGAACCGGTTCAGGTGCCGGTCGATTTCGGTGTTGATGACGCCCGGGTGCAGCGCGTTCGCCGTTATCCGGGTGCCCTTCAGCAGCTCGGCCAGGTGCAGCGCGAACAGCGCGTTGGCGAGCTTCGAGTGGCCGTAGAACGCGAAGTCGTCGTAGTCCCGGTGCCCGTCGAGGTTGTCGAACTGGATGCCGTCCGCGGGCGCCCGCTTGTAGGCGGCGCGGCTCGACACCGCCACGACGCGCCCCTGGTCGGCCATGTACAGGCGCCCCATGAGCCGGTTCGCCAGGACGAAATGGCCGAGGTGGTTGACGACGAAGTGTTTCTCGAGGCCGCCGATCAGCTCGGGCTCGCCGCTGCCACCGAAGTAGCCGGCATTGAGAAGCAGGATGTCGAGCGGCTGGTTGATCGAGCGCACAGCGTCGGCGCAGGCAACGACCGAGTCGAAGTCGCCGAGTTCGAGCGCGAGCGGCGTGGTCCGGCCGCGCACGGCGGTACAGGCCGCCTCCGCCCGCTCGAGGGAGCGGCTGGTGCCGATGACCCAAGCGCCCCTGAGCGCGAGCACCCGCATCGTCTCGAAGCCGATGCCGGACGTGCAGCCCGTGACCAGCGCGAGCTTGCCCGAGAGGTCGACGTCGCGGGTTACCTCCTCCGCCGTCGCATCGGCGCCGAACGCGCTCCTCGGCACGCCGGCCGTGGGCACCTTTTCCGTCCCGGCACAGGCAGCCGCCACGTGGGTTGCGAGCAGCGTGCCGGTCAGCCTGAGGAATTGCCTGCGATCCATGCGCGGACTCCGTCGCCGTCAGCGGAACAGTTTCTCGGCCTCGGTCAGCGCTTCATCCGCTGCCGGGGCCTCGGCCTGACCCCCGAACAGCGCATCCAGAGCGGCGCCTGCCGCATCTGCGCGACGTTTCGCGGCCGCATCGAACGCACCGGCCGTCGCTTCGAAAAAATCGCAGAAATTCGGCCTTTCTTTCTCCTTCACGTCCTCGGCGTCGTCCTCGCGGCACTCGCCCGGTACGGCGGGATCGTAGTGCGTGCACATCCTGCAGACGTGCAGGTAAATACCGCAGCCCGGGCAGCAGTCCTGCCGCGACAGCGGCAGGCTCAGGGCGGCAAGCGAAGCGCCGCAGCGAAAACAGTTGATGGAGTCGGTCATGGCCGGCGTTGCCTCCCGGGACGGCCCAGTATAGCGTGCCGGCACCTCGCCCGCGGCTGCACACGGGATCGCGGCTTTACCAAGATTTTACATGAATTAAGCATTATTAATTACTGTTTTATATGAAGAACATATGCTCCGCGGATATGGCCCTTGCGCAGGGCATTGAGGGCCTCGTTGGCCTGCTCGAGCGCATAGCCGCGGGTCGTCACGGAGAGCGGTATCTCGGCCGCCAGCGGCAGGAATTCCGCGAGGTCCCGATAGGTGACGTTCGCGACGCTCTTGATCTCTTTCTCCAGCCAGAGGTGGTCCTCGTACCGGAGTCCCCTCAGCACGGCCGCGTCCCCCGCTTCCTTGCGGATCGCGTTGATCACGAGGCGGCCACCGGGAGCCAGGCGCTCGAGCGCCGCGAGCACGGGGGTCCAGGCCGGCGTCGTGTCGATGATCGCGGCGAGCGGGACCGGCGGCTCCGCCTCCGTATTCCCGCACCAGTCCGCGCCGAGCATCGCAGCGAATTCGCGCTCGCGCGGGCTGCGGGCGAAGACGAACACGGGACTGGCGGGGAAGCGGTGCTTCGCAAGCTGCAGGACCAGGTGCCCGGAGCCGCCGAACCCGGTGAGGCCCAGCGGTTCGCCGTTCTCGAGGCCCGTGAGGCGCAGTGCCCGGTAACCGACCGCGCCAGCGCAAAGCAGCGGCGCCGCCTCTGCGTCGTCGAATGCTGCAGGAATCTCAACGGCGTAGGCTTCCGGGACCGTCATGAATTCCGCGTAGCCGCCGTCGACGTCCCGGCCGGTGGCCCGAAAGGCTGCGCTCAGGTTTTCCTCCGCGGACCCGTCGGAGGCGTGAATCCAGCCGACGCCGACCCGGTCTCCGGGCCGGAACCTGCTGCAGCCCGGGCCCGCACCGGCAACCCGGCCGACGACCTCGTGGCCCGGTATGACCGGCAGCCGCGGCGGCGGCGTCCGGCCCTCGATCTCGTCGAGTTCCGTGTGGCAGACGCCGCAGACCGTGACCTCGACGAGAATCTCGCCGGGTCCGGGCACCGGGTCGGGCACCTCCCGCAATTCGAGTGGCTCCGGTTCCTCGTCGAGCGGCGCGGTTCGGTCGAGGAGCATCGCTCGCATGCGTGAACCTCCGGATGACTGGCTGGGGACAGTATAGGTTTGCGGGCGGTGTTTCGGCATTCCGGGATTGCGACTACACTGCCCGCATATCGACCTTCGAATGACGGGGACGCCGCAATGTTCAAATTACGCAAACCGGGCATCGTCTTGTCGGTCGCGCTGCTGCTCCTGCACGGAGCTGCCGTCGCACAGGACGCCGCCAGCGACCAGGCCGACGTCTGGGCCATGATCGAGGAGCAATGGAACGCCGACGAGGAAGGCAACGAGGACTGGGCCGCGGAGATGCTGGCCGACAACTTCTCCGGCTGGGCGAAGAACGCACCCGCCCCGCGGTCCAAGGCGTCGACGACGATGTGGGACCGGTTCGCCGCCGAGCTCGGCACGACCGTCGCGCACGAACTGTATCCGCTCGCGATCATCGTCAACGGCGACGTTGCGATCGCGCACTATCTCTCTACCAACGCCGTGCGCGACAAGGACGGCGACGTGGAAATCGCGAACGGGCGCTACACGGACGTGCTGGTCCGGACCGGGGACGGCTGGAAGTTCATCGCCTGGCACGGCGGTGACGACGACTGAGCGCGGTCCCGCGGGCAGCCCGGCCGGGTTAAGCGCCTGTTCAGCTTGACCCCGGTACGCTTTGCGCCAGGATCGAGAAATCCGCCGTTTCGTGGCGGACCTGGAGGCGACATGAAAGTCCTTGAGTTCCGGCAATTTGCCGCTCTGCGGCCCCTGGTCGGCCTGCTGCTGGCGCTGCCGCTTGCGGCGGCCGCGCAGGTGCCGGTCGACGACGAGGGCAGGCCCTACAGCGAGTACTCGACGGCCAGGGCCGACGAGGCGCTGGGCGACGAGGACATCCCGCTGCGCTCCGCCGCCGAGCTCGAGGAGCTCGTCGGCCCCATCGCGCTGTATCCCGACGACCTGCTCGCGATCGTGCTCCCGGCGGCCACCTACCCGTTGCAGATCGTGCAGGCGGGGCGTTTTCTCGAGGCGCTCGAGAATGATCCGTCGCTCGAGCCGGACGAGAACTGGGACGACTCCGTCGTCGCCCTGACCAACTACCCCGAAGTCGTCGAGCTGATGAACGACGACCTCGACTGGACCTGGCGCCTCGGCGAAGCCGTGATTGCGCAGCAGCAGGACGTCATTGCGGCGGTCGAATCATTCCGGGATCGCGCCTATGCGGCAGGCAATCTCGAGAGCGACGCCCACCAGCGCGTCTCGCACTCGGACGAGGGCATCATCGAGATCGTCCCGCTCGAGGACGACGTGATCTACGTGCCCTACTACGAACCCGCCGAGGTCGTGGTCTATCAGCCACGGCGCGTCTACTACTACTACCCGCGCCCCTACCCGGTGTACTACTACCCGTACCCGTCGCATTATCACTTCGACCGCGGCTACTTCTGGGGCGTGACCACGGCGTTCACGATCGGCTGGTACACGGACCACCTGCACGTCTTCCATCACAGCTACCACGGGCATCCGTACTACGGGCATCACTACTGGGATCGGTGGTGGTACCGACGCCCGTCGCTGTCGGTCTACAACACGATCTACGTGCACAACCACGTGCATCGCTCCCGCGACTACTACCGGTCCGGCGACTACTGGGAGTCGCGCCAGCACCGCCGGCTGCGCCAGGGTGACGGGCGGATCACGCGCAACCGCTACTACCCCGGTAACGGCGGCGATTCGGATCGCCTGACGTCGTCACGCCGCACGGACGCGGTCGCGAGGTTCGATTCGGGCACCAGGCGCCAGTTCTCGGATCGCCGCGGCGAACAGGACCGGCGCGGGGCCGCGCGTCCCGACGACCACCGCAACGTCTCGCGTTCCGGGAACCGCCGCGATGTCGTGCGTTCGGACGACCGCCGCAGTTCGGCGCGCGAACCAAACCGCAGCTCGCACTCGACCGCCCGCCGTGACGTCGATCATGAGATCCGGTTCCGCGAGCGACCTGCCCGGTCCGGGCGCGACCAGCGGCGCGACGACAATCGTGCCATACGGTTCCGTGAGCGACCTGCCGCCGTCCCGGGGCGGGAACAGCGGCACGACACTGATCGCGTGCGCCACGCGCTGAGCGACTCGAATCACAACCGCGCACAGCGGACCGAGCGGGCCGCTCCGCGCGGCCGCAGCACGGGCGACCGCGAGCGGTACGTCAGCGCCGAGCGCCGGCCGCAGGCGGTCGAACGGCGACCCGCCACGGCCGAACGCGCCCGGTCCGGCGCCGTCGAACGCAGCCGCTCGCACACGGTACGCGCGCCGGAACGCAGCCGGCCCGCCCGGCAGGAACGTGTGTATCGTGCGGAGCAAGGCAACCGGTCGCGGCCCGCCGAAGTGCGCCAGCCGCGGAGCAACGCCAAGGTCGTACGCACGAGCCGGTCCCGCCCGGACTCCTCCGGCACCCGACGTGCGGGGAACAAGGCATCACGCAGTGACGATCGGCGCGGGCCGGAGCGGCGTCCGCGCGCTCGCGACCGGGACTGAGTCAGTCCTCGTCCTGCCCCGGCTCATCGCGGGGGGTGGCATCCTGCGGCTTCGAAGCATCGGCCGACAGCTCCCATGCGATATAGATGATGCAGCCGGCCGTGAATATCGCGAGCAGGACGAGGATGACCGGGAGGTAGGTGCGCAGCATGACGCCATGGTAGCACCCCCGCCTAGCCCTCCCGGCGCGATTCGGGGCGCGGCAACCGGCCGCTTTTCCTGAGTGCCTCGCGCAGCACGTACTCGATCTGTGCGTTCATGCTCCTGAGTTCGTCGTCCGCCCAGCGCTGCATCGCGGCGAGCGTTTGCTCGTCGACACGCAGCGCGAATGCCTTGCGCTTCGGCATGTCTGCCTGCAGGCGAACCGGCGGCTAGCTGTACAGCGAGCCGGCGTTCACGACCGGTCGGGCGGATTCCTCGCCGCACAGCACGACGAGCAGGTTGCTGATCATGGCCGCCTTGCGTTCCTCGTCCAGCTGGACCGGGTGTTTCGCCTCGAGCTGCTCGAGGGCCATTTCGACCATGCCGACCGCGCCGGCGACGAGCTGGGCCCGCGCTGCGATGACCGCTGAGGCCTGCTGGCGCCTGAGCATCGCGTGCGCGATTTCCTGGGCGTAGGCGAGATGGCTGATGCGCGCCTCGATGACGGTGACGCCGGCCTTGTCCAGGCGATCCTGGATCTCGCTGCAGAGCGCCTCGGCAATCTCTGCCGGGTGGCTGCGCAGCGCGATCTCCTCCCCTTCATGCGGCTCGTAGGGATAGGTCGTTGACAGGTTCCGCAGCGCGGATTCGCTCTGGATCTGCACGAACTGCTCGTAATCGTCGACCTCGAACAGCGCTTCGGCCGTGTCGTGGACCTTCCAGACGACGACGGCCGCGATCTCGATCGGGCTGCCGCGCGAATCGTTGACCTTGAGCCGGCCGCTTTCGAAGTTCCGGACCCGGACCGAGACCGCCTTTTTCGTGAAGAAGGGATTGGCCCACTTGAGCCCGGGATCCCGGACCGTACCTACGTAGGCGCCGAAGAGCTGCAGCACTTTCGCCTCGTTGGGATTGACGAGGAACAGTCCCGCCCAGAGCACGAGCACGAACAGGAATGCGAGGATCGTCGCAACGATGCCGGGCACGGACACGGCCCTGAACGCCATGAAAACGCCGTAGCCGCTCACGAGCTGGCCGACGAGCAACAGGACGAGCATGACGTAGCCGGAGCGTACCTCGCGTCTTTTCTCGGTATTCATGGCGTTTCCCCTGCAGCCGTTCTTGCAATCAATTTGATATCACTATGATATCAGATGAGCAAAAGGTCAAGCGGCGCCGCGGCCGATTCGCCGTGCGCCGGGCTGCGTTGGGGGGTGGCTCAGACCGTGATGCGGCCGAGCACGATCAGGAGCAGGGTGAAGGCAATCAGCGCGACAGAGGCGACGCCGAGAAACATGCAGATGATGAAGATGATCTGTTCCATCCATGCGCTCCTGGATCTCGGCGGAGCGGCACCTGCCGCCCGCCCGGATTCGACGCGGCAAGCATAGCATCCCGCGCACGGTGCCCGGCAAGCGGCCGGCTCAGAAGGTGAAGGGTTTGCCGTCCGGTTCCGGCCGTTTCAGGTACCTGGCGCGCAGCGTCTCCTGCCGGGCCGGCGGGTATTCCTCGACGATCAGCATGCGCACGTGATTCTCGGCGATCTGTACCTGGTCGGCGGCAATTTTTGCCAGGGCCCGGGCATCTTCGACGGCCTCCTCCGCTGCCCGCAGACGCGCCGGCGGGACCTGTGCCGGGCGCTGCCGCAGACGCTCGACGGCCGCCTCGGCGCGGGCGGCACGGCGGCAGGCTCTCGCGTGTTCCCGGTAGCGCCCCTCGAGGCGACGCACGTTGGCCCGGAGCCGGCCGGCGACGGAATCCTGATAGAGCCGCAGCAGCACGAACAGGGCAACCCCGGCCGCGATGATGCTGCCCGCGATCAGCGCCCAGTAGTGTGCCCACTGTCCGTTCATTGCACCCGGGAGGCTAGCGCAGAACGACCCGGACCGCTGCGACGGAGTCCACAGCAGCATGTAACGCATATTGCGTTACATTTGTGGCCGAATTGCGGTATGCTGGCCGGTAATGGCCAGGACCAAGATCTCAACGCTGAACCTGCGCATCGAACCGGGCGTCAAGTCCGCGATCCGCGTGGCCGCCGAGCGCGAACACCGGAGCATCGCGAACATGGTCGAGATGCTGATCCGGCGCCACTGCGATCGCGAGGGCATCAGCGTGCCCGAGCCGCGGGGGGCCGGGCCGCGCACGGACCGGTCCGCCGTCCCCGGCCACGAGGAGCCCTGATGGATGAAAGAGTCCTGCGCGCGATGGTCGCGGCGGGCGCGATCAAGCGCATCAACATCGTCGCCGCGGGCGCACGCTTCCACGTCGAGGCCAGGACGCCGAACGGCGCCGTCACGGCGGAAACCCGCAGCGGCAAGGTCAGGACCTGGGTCACGCTCGATGCGGCCGCGCGCTGGGTCCGGAGCCTGGGCGCCGGCGGCGCCCACCTCAACCTGACGCACTGGCAGCCCGGCCAGCGCGAACTGTCCGTCTGAAGCGTGCCGGGCGGAGTCAGTCGCTAGCTGCGGGCCACTCGCCACCCAGGGGGAACGGGCGTTCCTCCGAGTTGTACGTCAGGTACCGGATGATTTGTTCGACGTAGCGCGCGAGGCTCTGCCCCACCCGCCTGAGTTCTGCATTCACGTCGCCGGTGACCAGCACCCAGAGGAAGCCGAGCACGACGACGAGGCAGCCGACGATCCCGGCGACCCAGAGCAGGGCCACCGACAGGCACATGAACAGGAAGCGGATCCAGGTTGCCGACGCCGTGAGATGCCGGCCGAGCGCCTGCTCGCCGGTTTCGGGCGGTTGCTCGGCCGCAGAGGGTTCGTTGTCGCTCATCGTGGATGTCCTCGAGTCGCTCCGACCCGCGAACTATCGCACCAATCCCGGCCGGCGCAAAGCACGCCTCGCGCGACAGCCACCGTCCCGCCAGGCCGGACGGTGGCACCGCGCCGCGCCCGGGCTCAGGCGGCGACGACGTCGAGCAGCACGTAGCGGAGCAACACCTCGTAGCTGCTGCGTTCGAGTTTCATCCCGTCGGGGATCTCCAGCGTATGCACCGGTGAGTCGTCCAGGTTGCGTATTTCCTGGAACATCGCAGCCCCGTCGCGGTAGACGCGATACTTGACCTCGCGCTGCTGATCGAATTTGAGCAATACCTGGCTCTCCGTCCAGTCCTGGATCGTCGTCTGGCTCATGGTTCCCTCCGTGCGTTACCGCCGTCCATTGCGGGCCCCCTGGTGCGGACCCTCGAGGGTAAGCAGGTGCAAGCGCCGTGCCAGTCCCGCCCGCAACGTGTCGGTCGTTACTGACTACAGAAAATCAATGACTTGGCGCCGACCTGCCGCGGGCGCGCCAGCGCTTCGCGGCTCGCGTACGTCAGTTTTGAACGCCCGTTTCAGGCAATCGGCGACAGGTGATTGACATAAGTACTGCCGGCCAACGCCCGCTCACAGCGGCCAGACGACCGCAATGACCGGCACCGCGACCACGACGATGAGGACTTCGAGCGGCAGGCCCATGCGCCAGTAATCGCCGAACCGGGAGCCTCCGGGGCCCATGATGAGGGTGTTGTTCTTGTGGCCGATCGGCGTGAGAAACGCGCAGGATGCCGCCACCGCGACGCCCATGAGGAAAGGGTCGGGATTGACACCGAGTCGCGTGGCCAGTTCGACAGCGATCGGCGCCGCGATGACGGCCGTCGCCGTGTTGTTCATCACGTCGGACAGCGTCATCGTGACGACGACGAGCACCGCGAGCACGGCGAGCGGCGACAGGCCGGCCGCGAGATCGACGATGCCCTCGGCAATCAGCACCGTGCCGCCCGTCTCCTCGAGGGCGACGCCGATCGGGATCATCGAACCCAGCAGGACGATGACGGGCCATTCGACGGCGTCGTAAACCTCGCGCAGCGGCACGACGTTGAACAACAGGTAGCCGGCGACGACGGCGCCCAGTGCCACGGGCAGGTAGACGAGGCCGAGCGTCGCCGCCGTGATGGCGGCGGCGAAAAGACCCACGGCAAGCCAGGCTTTTTCGCGCTGGATCACACGTTGCCCGCGGTCCGCGAGCGGCAACAGCCCGAGCCGCGTCGTGGCGTCGGCGAGCGCTTCCTCGTCCCCGAGCATGAGCAGCACGTCACCGGGCGCGAGCGTGAGCTTGCGGAGATCTTCGCGAAAGCGCCGGCCCTCGCGCGAGACGCCGACAAGCGCGACGCCGTAGCGGTACAGGAGCCGGACCGATGCTGCGGAGCGGCCGGCCAGGCGCGAGCTTTCCTGCACGACGGCTTCCGCGAGCGCGAGATCGCCGCCATCGAGCTGGCCCTCGCCCTTGCCGACGTAGTCCAGCTTGAGCGCGCCGAAAGCCTCTTCGAGGCTGTCGGGACTCGCCTCCAGCACGAGCACGTCGTCAGGCTCGATTGTCGCGATCCGCGCAAGGCCGGGCAGCCGCTGCCCGCCACGGACGAGCCCGATGATCTCGACGCCTGCGTCGGCAGCCAGGTCGTCGAGCTCGCGGACGCGGCGCCCCACGACCGGGGAATCCTCCCGCACGCGCGCCTCGGCAACATAGTCGGCCAGCTCGAACAATTCCGCAGCCGCGCTGGCCGCGTGGCCGCCGGCCGGCAGGAGCCGCCAACCGGCCAGCGCGACATAGGCGACGCCGACGACCGCGCAGGCGAGCCCGACGGGTGCGAAGTCGAACATCGCGTACGGGGCACCGAGCGCATCGGCGCGAAACTCGGCGACAATGATGTTGGGCGGTGTGCCGATCAGCGTCACCATGCCGCCCAGGATCGAGGCAAAGGATAGCGGCATCAGCGACATCGCCGCGCTGCGGCCGCTTTTCTTTGCCGCCTGCAGGTCGAGAGGCATCAGGAGCGCGAGCGCCGCGACGTTGTTCATCACCGCGGAGAGCGAGGCGGCCAGGCCGGCCATGATGCCGACGTGCGCAGCAAGGGAACGCCCCGCGCTGATCACGTGGCGGGCCAGCAACTCGATGACGCCGGAGTTCGACAGGCCCCGGCTGATGATGAGTACCAGCGCGATGATGATCGTGGCCGGGTGGCCGAAGCCTGCGAAGGCGCGGTCCGTGGGCACGAGCCCGGTCAGCACGGCGACGAGCAGCGCGACGAAGGCCACGAGGTCGTACCGCCACCGGCCCCAAATCAGGAGCGCGAAGACGACGATGAGGAGCCCGAAGAGTATTCCCTGGTCCAGCGTCACGGCGCGAGTCTCCCACAGACACCGGGCAGCGTCACGTAGAGAACCGGGTACCGGGAGGCTACGATAGCGGCATGGCACTGATCGTCTTCGGACTCGTCGTGATCGCACTGGTCTTCGGCCCGGGGCTCTGGGTCCGTCGCGTACTCGCCAAGTACAGCGTGCCCGGCGACCGCTATCCCGACACCGGCGGTCGCCTGGCCCGGCGCCTGCTCGATGCGCACGGACTCGAACAGGTGTCCGTCGAGCCCTCCCCTGCCGGCGATCACTACGATCCGGACGCGAAAGCCGTGCGGCTGACGCCCGACAAGTTCGACGGGCGCTCGCTGACCGCGATCACGGTTGCCGCACACGAGGTCGGGCATGCGCTGCAGGACCAGGAGGGCTACGTGCCGCTCAGGCTGCGCACCCGCATCGTGCGTGCCGGACGCGGTATCGAGAAGCTCGGGGCCGGCGTCTTGCTCGTATCACCGTTCGTCGGCGCACTCACCCGTGCGCCGGGGCTCGGCGTGGTCCTGTTCCTGGCCGGCTTCGCGACGCTCGCGACGTCGATCCTCGTGCACCTCGCGACGCTGCCGACGGAGTTCGACGCGAGCTTCGGCCGGGCCCTGCCCATGCTCGACCGGCACCGGGTCCTGAAGCCGGTGGACCGGCCGCATGCGCGGCGCCTGCTGCGCGCCGCAGCCATGACCTACGTTGCGGCGTCGCTGATGAGTCTCCTGAACGTCGCACGCTGGTGGGCGATCCTGCGGCGCTGACCGTCACTCCCAGGGCTCCACCTGCAGCACGGCCACCGGGAAGCCGACGCGCGCGTGCAGCACCATGATCCCGTCGGCCCGCCGCCCCCGGACCGGCAGGAACCGGAAGTCTGCGGCTGCCGCCGATTGTTCCCCGAGCCAGCGGCTGACGGCGGCCCGGCGCGGGTCGCCGGGTCCGAGCAGGTCGCCCAGGGGACGCGCCTTCGCGAGCACCAGCGGGAGCGCTGTCGCGTAGGGCTCCCAGAATTCCGGCCGCCGGTCGATATCGGGCAGTCCCATGAGCACCGTCTCGTCGAGCAGGCGATCGAACGCCTCCGGGTCCGCGGGCATCCGGGCGTGGATGAGTCGCGGGGCATGCGCCGGGCGCCGGGCCAGGCCGGGCTCGACGAACGCGTCCGGATCCACTTCGCCCCGGCTGACCACCTCGAAGCGGTCGACGGCGAACACCAGGTAAGCGGGCTGGCGCAGGCAGAGCAAGGACGCGAGCACGGCGACGGTGCCGAACTCGAGGACGGCAAGCACCGCCAGATCCGCGGCGAGGCCCGGCTTGCCGGGCCGGTAGACCACGGCGCTCAGCACGGGACCGAGCACGACGGCGACCCCGGCCAGCACGAGTACGGGCACGCCGACGCCGGCGATACCCGCATGGCCGCCCGGATACCAGAGCCCGTAGACGGCGCCGACAATGACGCCGAGGATCGCCGCGGTCGGCAGGAGTCGCAGCCCGAACACGGCTGAGCGGTGCACCAGATGAGTCCTCCAGGCATCGAGTGCGGTGAGCATACCCGGTCCGGGCCCGCTGCGGGCGGTCTGGGGCTTGACCCGTCGCCCCGCGCCCCCATCTCGGTGGCGGTCGAAATATGCGGAATTTCGCTGGTTTGGCTCCCGGCGCGCTGCTATCATGCGCGCCCGACAGCCCGGCCGGCCCGGACGCGCACCTCAGGCGCCCCGGAGAAGACTGGCAGCGGCAAGGACTCAGAGCACCCACCCTCCCCGATCGCCAGGGCCCGCCCGGACTGTACCGTCAGGGCAAGGCATCGCAATTGGGCGGCGGGTGCGGCACAGACAGGACAGAGCAAGGGCAATGACAGATCTCAACATCTACCGCAACATCGGTATTTTCGCGCACGTCGACGCGGGCAAGACGACGACGACGGAGCGGATCCTGAAGCTGACCGGCAAGATTCACCGGACGGGCGAAGTGCACGACGGTGAAGCCACGACCGACTTCATGGAGCAGGAGCAGGAGCGCGGCATCACGATCCAGTCGGCCGCCACCAGTTGCCAGTGGAACGGCCACCGCCTGAACATCATCGACACGCCCGGACACGTCGACTTCACGATCGAGGTCTATCGTTCGCTCAAGGTGCTCGACGGCGGCGTCGGCGTGTTCTGCGGGTCGGGCGGGGTCGAGCCGCAGTCCGAGACCAACTGGCGCTACGCCAACGACTCCAAGGTTGCGCGCATCATTTTCGTCAACAAGCTCGACCGCGTCGGCGCGGATTTCTACCGCGTGGTGAAGCAGATCAAGGACGTGCTGGCCGCGGAGCCCCTGGTCATGGTCCTGCCGATCGGCATCGAGGACGACTTCCGGGGCATCGTGGACCTCCTGACGCGCAAGGCGTGGGTCTGGGACGACTCCGGCGATCCCGCGGCCTACGAAATCACCGATCCCCCGGCCGAGATGCAAGCCGACATCGAGAAGTGGCGCGAGAAACTCGTCGAAACCGCGGTCGAACAGGACGACGACCTGCTCGAGCAATACCTCGAGGGCAACGAACCGTCGGTCGAGGACCTGAAGCGTTGTATCCGCAAGGGCACGATCAAGCTCGAGTTCTTCCCGACTTTCTGTGGTTCTGCATTTAAAAACAAAGGGATACAACCGGTTCTTAATGCAGTGGTTGACTACCTGCCGAACCCGACCGAGGTCAATCCCCAGCCCGAGATCGATCTCGAGGGCAACGAGACCGGCGGCTTCGCCGTGGTCGACCCGAACAAGCCGCTGCGCGCGCTCGCCTTCAAGATCATGGACGACCGCTACGGCGCGCTGACCTTCACGCGGATCTATTCCGGCCGCCTGAAGAAGGGCGACAGCGTACTCAACACCTTTACCGGCAAGACCGAGCGCATCGGGCGCATCGTCGAAATGCACGCGAATTCCCGCGAGGAGCGCGAGTCGGCGCAGGCAGGCGACATCGTCGCCTTGCTCGGCATGAAGAACACGCAGACAGGTCACACGCTCGCCGACGTCAACAACCCCGCGACGCTCGAGCCGATGGTCTTCCCGGATCCGGTCATCTCGGTCGCGATCAACCCGAAGGACAAGGCCGCGACCGAAAAAATGGGCATCGCGCTGAACAAGATGGTGCAGGAAGATCCCTCGTTCCGCGTCGCGACAGACGAGGATTCGGGCGAGACGCTGATCATGGGCATGGGCGAGCTGCACCTCGACATCAAGGTCGACATCCTGAAGCGCACGCACAAGGTCGAGGTCGAGATGGGCAAGCCCCAGGTCGCCTATCGCGAGACGATCACGATGGCGGTCGACGACAGCTACACGCACAAGAAGCAGACGGGCGGCTCGGGCCAGTTCGGCCGCATCGACTACCGGATCGAGCCGGCCGAGAAGAACGAGGGCTACGTCTTCGAGTCCCAGGTCACGGGCGGCAACGTGCCGCGCGAGTACTGGGGTGCGATCGAGAAGGCGTTCCACGGTGCGATGGCCGAAGGCACGCTGGCAGGCTACCCGCTCCTCGACGTCAAGTTCATCCTGAAGGACGGCGCCTACCACGCCGTCGACTCGTCGGCGCTCGCGTTCGAGATTGCGACGCGCGCGGCCTACCGGCAGTCGATACCGAAAGCCGGCCCGCAGCTCCTGGAGCCCATCATGAAGGTCGACGTCTTCACGCCCGAGGATCACGTCGGTGACGTCATCGGCGACCTCAATCGCCGCCGCGGCATGATCAAGTCCCAGGACTCCGGCGCGACCGGGGTGCGCGTTAAGGCCGAGGCACCGCTGGCCGAGATGTTCGGCTACATCGGCCACCTGCGCACGATGACCTCGGGTCGCGGCCAGTTCTCGATGGAGTTCTCGCACTACGCGCCCTGCCCGCAGAACGTCGCCGACGTCGTGATCAAGGAAGCCCAGGAGCGCAAAGCGAAGAAGTAGCAGCGGGCCGTGCCCGCGAGCGTTGCGCTCGCTGATCTCGCTGTAGGAGCGCCCCATGGGCGCGATGGTCCGCGCAGCGGACCTGCGTTGCGGCTCTGCCGCAACGCTCGCGGGCATGGCTCGCTCCTACGGGCGCGGTGCGCGCTGGCGGAATGCGTCGACGCTGAACAGCGTGACGGCAATCCAGATACAGGCGAAGCAGACGAGGTGCGGCACCGTCAGGCGTTCTCCGTACCAGACGCCGACCAGGAACTGGAGCGTGGGCGCGAGGAACTGCATGAAGCCCACGATCGAGAGCGGCAGCCGGCGGGCCGCGAGCGCGAAACACAACAGCGGCACCACCGTGACCGGCCCGGCCAGCACCAACAGCGCATCGAGCCCGGGCCGTATCCGGCCGAACGCGGTGGCGCCGTCCGCGGCCAGCAGCCCGAACCAGGCGAGCGCGATCGGCACGAGCAGGAGCGTCTCGACGAACAGCCCGGGCATGCCGCTGATCACGACGCGTTTCCTGATGACGCCATAGATCGTGAACGAAACCGCGAGGAACAGCGCGATACCGGGAAACTGCCCGCCGCTCACGGTCAGCACCAGTACCCCGATCGCGGCCAGTACGACGGCCGCCAGCTGCAGACGCCTGAGCCGTTCACCGAACAGCACCACGCCGGCGAGCACGTAAACCAGCGGATTGATGTAATAGCCCAGGCTTGCCTGGAATACCTGCGCCGTATGGATCGCGACGATGTAGGCGTACCAGTTGGCCGCAATGAAGAACGCCGCTGTCGCGAGCCAGAGCAGCATCCCGCGATGGCAGAGCGTGGCCCGGACCTCGGGCCACTGGCGGCGCCAGAGGATGATCAGCGCGCCGAACGGGACGGACCAGACGATCCGGTGCAGAAGCACCTCGAGGCTCGGCACTTCGCCGACGAGCTTGAAGTAGATCGGCAGGAAGCCCCAGATCGAATAGGCGACGAGGCCCGCGACGATCCCGTCGCGCACGTCCCTGTCCGGGGTGGCCGGCGCCAATTGCTCAGGCCGTTTCGGAGGCGTCCGAGGACCGCTGCCTGGCGAATACCCAGTCGACGATCTGCCGCGTACGCCGGAAACCGTCGATCTGCAACAGGTAGAGCGAGGGCACGAGGAACAGCGTGATCGCCGTGGCGAAGATGATGCCGAAACTCAAGGATACGGCCATCGGGATCATGTACTGCGCCTGGACGCTGGTTTCGAACATGATCGGCATGAGTCCCGCTGCGGTCGTGAACGAGGTCAGGATGATCGCGCGGAAGCGCCGGGTTCCCGATTCGATGACGGCCTGCCGGAGCGGTACGCCGGCCTCCCGCGCCTTGTTGATGAAATCGACCATGATGAGGCTGTCGTTGACGACGACGCCAGCCAGGGCGACCAGGCCGAACAGCGAGAACATGCTGATCGCCATGCCCATCACGATGTGCCCGAAAACCGCGCCTATGAGGCCAAACGGGATCACGGCCATGATGACCAGCGGCTGCGCGTAGGAATGCAGCGGTATCGCGATCAGCGCATAAATCAGGAACAGCGCCGCGATCGAGGCGACGGACAGATTGCGCAGGAAAGCCTGCTCCTCCTGGCTCGCGCCCTCGAGCCCGTAGCTGACGCCGGCGTGGCGCGCGAGCAGTCCCGGAATGAAATCCTCGGAAATCTCGCGGATGACGTCGCCCGGCTCGACGATTTCGGGATCGAGGTCGGCCGACACCGTCACCGTGCGTTCCCGATTCAGGCGCGTGATGCTCGAATAGCTCGTGCCGAAAGAAACCTCGGCGACGGCTTCGAAGGGCACCTCGTCACCGGCCGGCGTCCGGATGCGCATGTTTTCGAGATCCGCGATCGACCGGCGTTCCTCGCGCGGGTAGCGCACCATGACCTTGAGCTCGTCCTTGCCGCGCTGGATGCGCTGGGCCTCCTCGCCGTAGAAGGCTTGCCGGACCTGCCGGCCGAGCGATGCCATCGTAAGACCCAGCGCCTCGGCCTCGGGCCTTATGCTGAGCCGGATCTCCTGGCCGCCGCTGGTCGCGGAATTGCGGACGTCGAAAACGCCGTCGAAATCACCGAGTTTCGTCTCGAGTTCCCCGGCAGCCGCCTCGAGCGCGGCATAGTTCTCGCCGCTCAGGCGAAACGACAGCGGAGCCCCGCCGCCAAAATGTTCGCCATCCGCAAACGTGAGCTCGCGGACCCCCGGAATCTCGCCGACGCGCTCGCGCCACCGGGCCGTGATGTCGTCGACCTTGAGCGGCCGGTCGTCGACCATGGGCAGCTCCGTCCAGGCGACCGCGCCCGTGTCACTGGTCGTGAACGAACCGATGTGGCTGATCATCGGCGGCAGCCCCGGGTTGGCCGCGATGTATTCCTCGTTGAGCTCCAGGATCGCCGCCTCGACACGGTCGAGGGCCGCGTTGCGCACTTCGGGTGCCGTGCCGCTTTCCATCTCGAGCTCCATGCGGATGAAGTCGCCGGGCACCTCGGGGAACAGCACGATGCGCAGCAGGCTCGAATTCACGACGCCGATCGTCAGAATCAGAACGGCAGTAAAGGTCGCGACCGTGATGCCGCGGCTGTCGAGCACCCGCGCGAGCGCCGGCGCGTAGACGTCGTGGATCAGCCTGTGCAGGCCGTGCTGGACCCGCCGCTGCAGCCGCTGGAAGAAACGTGGCACGCGCTCGACCACGCCGATCCTGCGCTGCGGCCGGAACAGGTCGTCCTCGTCCACCGGCTTGATGTTAGCGTGCACCAGGTGCGCGGGCAGGATCAGCTTCGACTCGACCAGCGAAAACAGAAGGCACAAGACGACGACCATCGACATGGCCTCGAAAAACGGCCCGACGACGCCGCCCACGAACAGCATGGGCGCGAAGGCAGCGATCGTCGTCAGGACGCCGAATGTCGCCGGTATCGCAACGCGCCTGGCGCCCCTGATCACGTTATCGAGCGTATGCCCGTCGGCGCGAATCGTCGTATAGATACTCTCGCCGATGATGATCGCGTCATCGACGACGATGCCGAGGACGATGATGAAGCCGAACAGGCTGATCATGTTGATCGTGACCGGCCACGGGCCGTGCGGCATCAGGAAGAATGCGCCCAGGAAGGTGATCGGGATGCCGATGATGACCCAGAACGCGACCTTCATGCGCAGGAACAGTGTCAGCACGAGAAACACCAGCAGTGCGCCCTGCCAGAGGTTCTTGGTCATCGTGTCGAGGCGGCTTTCGAGGTAATGCGAGCGATCGACCCAGAGATCCATCTGCACGCCCGCAGGCAGCGTCTTGCGCTTCTCCTCGACGTAGGCCTTGACTGCAGCCGCGGTCTTGAGCTCGTTCTGCTGGCCGCTCGCGAGCACGTTGAGCGTGGCCGTCGGCTCACCGTCGAAACGCCCGAACCCCTCGGATTCGACGAAGCCGTCGTCGATGCGCGCGATGTCCCCGAGCGTCAGGCGGGTACCGTCCGGCCAGGTCCGGAGCACGATGTCGGCAAACTCGATGCCCGTGTACACCTGCCCCTCGGTCCTGAGCAGGATATCGCCGCCCTCGGTCTTGATCGTGCCGCCGGGCAGGTCGACGGACGTCGCGCGCACCGCCTCGGAAATCTCCGACATGGTGAGGCCGTACTCGCGGAGCACGTGTTCGGACACCTCGATGCTGATCTCGAAGGCCTTGTCGCCGTAGAAATCGACCTTGCTGATCTCCGGCATCTGCAGCAGCTCGTTGCGAACCTCCTGCGCAATGAGCTTGCGCGAGAAGTCGTCGATGCTGCCGTGGATGGCCACAAAGATGACCGGCGTGTTCGGTTCGATCTTGTAGATGACGGGCTTTTCGGTCAGCGCCGGGAAGGTCGCGATCGCATCGACCCGCGTCTTGACCTCCGTCAGTACTTCGTTGATGTCGGTATCGCGCGAGACCTCGATCGTGACGTTGCCCGAGCCCTCGTAGGCCTGGGAGCGGATCTCGACGATGCCCTGGATGTCCTGGATCGCCTCCTCGACCTTGATGACGACGCCTTCCTCGACCTCCTGCGGCGCAGCACCGAGATACGGGACCCGGACCTGGATGAGATTCAGCTCGATCTCGGGTGTCGTCTGCTTGCGGATGGTGAAGACCGAGATCAGGCCGGCCACAATGATGAAGGCCATCAGCAGGTTCGCAGCGACGTGGTTTGCCGCGAACCACGCGATCAGGCCTTTCTCGCTGGTCTGCCCCGGGCCGCGCTTCACGAAGCGCCCTCCTTGCTCGCGGCCGATCCGTCGTCGCCGGCCGGCGCATCACGGCCCCCGGCGAGGCTGCCCGGTGCTTCGGCGTGCGTGCGCACCGCCATCCCGTTGACCGGCGCCTCGATCGCCGTCGTGGTGATGCGTTCGCCGGGCTGGACGCCGCCCGAGATGTAGGCATAGCGCTGGTCGGCATGCACGATGGCCACGGTGCGGATCCGGATCCTGCTGTCATCGTCGACGATGAGGACCTGGTCGGAACCCCGGAGGGCCGCACGCGGAATTCGGATCAGGCCCGGCAGCGTCCGGCCCGAGATGTCGGCGGCAACGAAAGTGCCGATCGGCAGTGGTTCGCCCGCGCCATGCAGCCGGTACGGGTCCTCGATCCGGGCGACGGCGTAGGTCACGCGGCTCCGTTCGTCGACGACGCCCTCGGTCCGCACGATCCGCGCCGGCCAGTCCGCCTTGCGGCCCCTGCGGGTCGCGGTCAGCCTGACGCGCGGCCCGGCCGCGGCGCCGCTGCTCGTGATATCGGCCGCGGCAGGCAGCTCGAGCAGCGCCAGGTCCTGATCGGTCAGCGGCAGCCGCACCTCCGCGACGTCGGTCGCGAACGTTACGCCGAGCCGCGTTCCCGGATTGACGAACTGGCCGAGATCGGCATCCTTAGCGAGCACCATGCCTTCGTAGGGCAGCCGGATGTAGGTACGCTCGAGATTACGCCTGGCGCTCACGAGTTCCGCACGCGCAGACGCGAGCGCCGCAGCGGCCGAGGCAAGCTCGGCTTCCGCCCGGTAACCCTTGTCCCGCAGCTTTACGGCACCGTCGTACTCGATCTGGCGTTGCTTGACCAGCGCTTCCGCCTTGTCGACGGCAACGCGGTAGTCCGTGGGATCGATCCGCAGCAGCACCTCGTCCCTGCCGAAGACTCCGCCGGCGATGAATTTCGGCGAGATGTCGACGATGGCGCCGGAAACCTCGGCAGAAAGTACCGTCTGTGTGCGCGGCCGCACGGTGCCCTGGCTGCGCACCACGAACTGCTCGGTATACGTCTCGAGCGGCAACACCTCGACCAGCAGGTCGAGCGGCTCCGCGTCGCGCTTGGGCGCCTCACCCTTGAGCTGGGACAGGCCGGCGGCTGCCGCGATGGCGAGCACGAGGATGCCGGGTATGACGACGAACTTGCGGTAGCTTGGGCGCATGGGGCAGTGGCTGGGATTGAGCTAAGGGCGCGTATTCTGAGGGTTTTCGAGTCGAAACACGAGAATTCGTTCAGATTTTTGCCGCTTGGTCGGAATCGGCCGATTTCCTTGCGATTTTGTGACCTGACTCCATGAATCGGGCGCGCTCCGGCGCCAAACTGCCAGTCACAAGACTCGGAGCGCGGACTGTCGCAGTACGGCCGTGAGCGGGACCCGTATGTACACAGACCATTTCGGCCTCAGGCAGCGTCCTTTCCGTTCGCAGGCGGCGGGGACCGACGTCTTCGTCGGCCCCCAGACCGCGGCCGTCATGAGTTCGGTCAAGAAAGCGCTCGCGGTCGACGACGCCGTGGTGACGGTCAGCGGACCGGTCGGCGTCGGCAAGACAACGGTCGTCCGCCGCGCACTCGAGACGGTCACCGAGAACCGCATCATCATCTCGATCGGTCGGCTGCAGCTCGGCTGCGACGAGGTCATCGAACTCCTGCTCGCGGGCCTCGGGGCGCGGCAGCTGCCCAGGAGCACGATCCAGCGCTTCGCCGCGTTCCGGCGCATGCTGCATCAGTACGGCGAGCGTGGCACGCGGGTATTCATCGTGGTCGAGGACGCAGCACGACTCGGCATCGACGCACTCGCCGAACTCGAATCGCTGACGGCCGAGGATTCGGGCGCTTCGAGCGGCGCGAGTCTCGTCCTGATGGGCACGAGCGGGCTCGCGGAACTCCTGCGCGATCCCCTGCTCGCCCGACTCAAGCAACGCATCAGGCTGCGCCAGGTGCTGCAGCCGCTGGGCGCACAGGAACTCCGCGGCTACCTGAAGCACAGCTTCCGGCTGGCCGGCGGCGAATTCGACGAGGTCTTCGAAGACGGCGCCGCGGACACGCTGTACCGCTATACGGCCGGCGTACCGCGCGTCTGCAACCGGCTCGTTGACCAGGTGCTGACCGCCGCAGCCGAACAGCGCCTCCACCCGGTTCCCCCGGAGCTGATCGAGAAGACGGCGGCGGAGGAGATCGGCCTGACCGTCGAGCACAGTGTCGACGATATCCGGGCTGCCCTGACGCAGGCCGAGGTCGACACGACCGCGGCCGAGGCGGAAGCGGTCGCCGAACTCGAGCCGGCCGAACGCCAGGAATCGGTCGACGTTGACACGAGCGAGACGGCCTCCTCGCTCGCTCTGGAGCCAGAGGAAGCCGCAGCACCGGCGCCCGACACCGCACCGGAGCCGATTGCGCCGGAGCCGATTGCGCCGCCGGCGGCTGGCAGCGCACCGACCGAGCCGGCGTCTGCGCCGGTTGCGACCGCCGCCGACGACGACATTCCCGAACTGATCCAGGATACGCTGCCGGATCTCGAGGTCCTGGCGCCCGAACTCGCGGCGAGCCGTGCCGCCGACGCAGCGGCCGACGCCGGTGCGGGGCCCGTCGAACCTGTCGAGTCGGCGCCGGAGGATGACGGCGCGGCGGAAGAGGTTCCGCCCTGGGAGCGCGATCCGACGCTCGCGGAGCTCCGCCCCGACCTCGAAGCACTCGAGCGCGCGATGGCCGTTGCACAGGGCGACGATACGGATGAGCCCGCCCCGCCACCGGTCGAGGAAGAACCGGCGCCCGAGACGTCGACCTTCGTCCCCGAGATCACGCTGGATCGCGAGATCCAGGCAAAGATCGACGAGGCCACCGAAGCGCTGCGCCAGACCGAGACCGACATCCCGACGCTCGACGCGGACGACGTGGAAGACCAGTCACTCGAAGCGACGCTGGCGCCCGACGAGAAGGTGCAGCCGCTGCCACGGCCCGTCAGCGCCCCGGATGCTGCTCGCGACAACGGGGACCAGGCGCCGGCCGCCGCCGAGCCGGCCGCATCCGGGCCGAACGATCGCGCCGACCTCGATGAACTCGCTTCGGAACTCGCGCGCGGGACGTCGATCGAGGACATGGACGACAAGCTCGCCGAGACACTGTTTGGCGAGGAGTTCACGATGATGGCGGCCGAAGCCGCCGCGCTTGCCGGCGCTGCTTCGTCAGCCAATGACGACGTCGATCTCGCGCTCGAGCCGGAACCGGCCGTCACCGCCGAGGATGCGGCGCCGGTCGCGCCCGCCGACAAGCAGCAGCCCCCCGCCGTCGACGCAAAGCCCGTGCAGGCCGCGAAACCGCTGGACGACGACGCATCGGAGCGCCTCGCGACCGTGCGTGCGCTGAACAAGGGCAAAGCGCCGAACGGCGCCCCGGCGACGCCCGAGGCCGGCGAATCAATCGTCATGGAGACCGGCGTTGACGCGCCGAAACCGCAGGCATCATCACCGACCTCGATCGAGGAGCAGATGAACACCTCGATGACCCAGACGCTCAAGGCCCTCAACGTCCGCAATGCCCGGGCCTCGAACAGCGACGATGACGACGATGGTGGAAAGCGCGGCTTCTTCAGCCGCTTCCGCCGTTCCTGACCGGAGTCAGCCGGGGTCCTCCAGGCGCCGGGCGATGTAACGCTCCACGTTCGCGGCGAGCAGGGCGAGCGGCATTTCGCCGCCGCCCAGCACGACGTCGTGGAATTCCCGCAGGTCGAAGCGCTCGCCAAGTGCGTCCTCCGCCCTTTGCCGCAGCGCCTGGATCTCGAGCTCGCCGAGCTTGTAGGCAAGTGCCTGCGCGGGCCAGGAAATGTAGCGATCGATCTCCGCCCGCGCGTTGGCTGCGGACAGCGCCGTATTCGCCAGCAGGTAGTCGATTGCCTGCGCCCGCTGCCAGCCGAGCGCGTGGATCCCGGTGTCGATTACCAGGCGGCAGGCCCGCCACATCTCGTAGCTCAGCCGGCCGAAGTGCTCGTACGGCGTACGGTAAACGCCCATTTCCACCCCGAGCTTTTCCGCGTACAGCGCCCAGCCCTCACCGAAAGCGCTGTACCCCAGGGCCCGCCGGAATGCCGGCACGTCGGTCATTTCCAGTGCGAGCGCGCCCTGCAGGTGATGGCCCGGCACGGCTTCGTGCAGCGTGAGCGCCGGAATCGCGTACAGCGGTCGCTGGTCGAGGCCGTAGGTGTTGATCCAGAATGCACCACCCCGCGAACCGCCGAGCGGCGCGCCGTAGTAGGCGCCGGTCGTGTAGTTCGGCGCGATCTCGGCCGGCACGGGGACGATGCCGTACGGTTGCCGGGGCAGTCGGCCGAAATAACCCGGCAGCAGGTAATCGATCCGCTTCGCCGTGTATGCGGCGAACGCGAGCAATTCCTCCTCGGATTCCGCGAAGAAGCGCGGTTCGCTTCGCAGGTGCGCGGTGAACTCGTCGAAACCGCCGTCGAAGCCGACCTCGTCGATGATGGCCAGCATGTCGGCGCGGATGCGTTCTACCTCAGCCAGCCCGATCGCGTGGATCTCCGCCGCGCTGGCATCGATGAGCGTCGTGTAGCGCCGGATCTGGAATGCGTAGTAGGCGGCGCCGCCCGGCAGCCTGGTCGCGCCGATCGCATCGGCAGCCGCATACTCGTCACGCAGGAAGTCGGCCACCTCCGCAAATGCGGGCAGTACTGCCGTTGCGATGATGTGCCGTGCCTCGTTCCGCAAGCGCTCCTGGTCCTGCCGGGAAATCGTCCCCGGCAACTCGCGGAGCGGATCGAACAGGCTGCTCGCGGCCGGATCGTCCTTTTGCTGCGCGACGAGCGTCGGCAGGATGCCGTCGATCACGATTCGCGGCAGGACGAAACCCGTTTCGCTGCCCGTCCGCATGTTCGCAATGTTCCCGGCGAAGTATCGGGGGACTGCCGCGAGGCGCACGAGATAGTCCTCGTAGTCGGCGACGCTCGTCATCGCAACACCGCGGCCCATGGTCAGCACGTCCATGAAGAAACCCGAGAACGTGTTGAATGGAATGCGCTCGAGTCCGAGTTCGCCGGCCCTGATCGCATCCTCGAGTTCCCAGGCGAGCAGTGCCGCGTCCTGTCGTGCACTGTCTGGCAGTGCCGTGCGGTCGATTGCGCGCAGCCGGTCGAGAAAGCGACGCTGCGCCGCCAGGTGCGTTTGCTTCGCGTCCGCCGTCACGGCGGGCAGGCGGTCGTTGTAGCCGTCGACACCGAGCCGAGTTGCCGCGAGGGGATGCGCCTCGAGATACCAGGCCCAGTAATCCGCGATCAGTTCGTCGAGCGCCGCCGCGGGCCCTTCACGGGCAGACGCCGCGTTCGCGAGGACCAGCAGGATAAGCAGACAGAACCAGGAGCGCATGGGCATGGCGCAAACCCCGTCGGAAACGGACGCACATTATAAAACGCGAGGCCGTGGCCGTAGGTAATCGCCGCAGATTGCATCACACCTTACGGATACCTAGACTGGGCGTGCGACACTACGCTCGACGTAGTGAAGCCCGAACTGGAGTCGACCACGGGGCGAGACCCGGGAAATCATGCCGACGGCCGAGAATTTCCTCCTGCCAAACGAGCCGACCTGGATCTGTGCCTGCTCCGCCAGCATCGCGCGCTGCTGGCGCAGTACGGCCCGCTACGGCCAGTGGACGCTCGTCGCCGAGATCCGGGACGAAGTTGCATCCCGAGCCGAGCGCGAACTCGTCAGCGATCGTCCTGGCCGGGCATTCGATCGTGCAGGACACGGTCGCCACGCAATGGAACCCCGGACATCCGCGCGCACGCAGGAGAAGCGGCGTTTCGCGCACCGCGTCGCGCAAGCCATCGACCGGGCCGTCGGGACCGGCGCGGCAAGTCGCATCGTCCTGCTCGCCGGCCCGAAATTCCTCGGCCTCCTGCGCGACGAGCTGGGACCGGAAGCGCGCGCTGCGGTGGTCTTCGAAGCTGCGAAGAACCTGACCGCCCTCGACGCGGCTGCGATCCGGCATTACTTCACGCCACGTAAGGATTGACAGCGGAGAACAGGCATGAGCGACACGGTCCTCGCGATCATCGAACTCGGACACGATCCCGATGCGGTAGCGCGTCGCGCAGCATGGATTGCGCGCCGCTACGACGCGACGCTGTTCCTCCTGCTGTCCGATCCGTCGCTGTCCATATTGCGCGACAGTTTCATTGTATCCAACCAGGCGCAAGAGGTTGCCGGCAGCATCGAGACCGCCCAGGAGGCGATTCTGACCGGGCTCGTGGACCTCGTCACTGACGGCTCACCGCTCGAGGTCGAAACCGACGTCTCGCACGACCGGCCCGCACACGAGGGCATCATGGCCCGTGCGCTCGAGATCGAACCGCGTTTCGTCGTCAAAGGCACGCGGTACCACAGCGCGGCGGAGCGCGCGACGTTCGCGTATACCGACTGGCAGCTGATCCGCAATCTCGACCGGCCGCTCTGGTTCGTGAAGCCGCACGGCTGGCGCGAAAAGCCGGTCATCGTCGCAGCGGTCGATCCGACGCACCAGCACGACCGCGAGGCCGCGCTGGACCGTGTCATCGTCGAAGTCGGCAGGGACCTCGCCGGCAGGAGCGGCGGGCGGCTCAAGCTGCTGCACACCTACCAGCGCGTCGCCGAAGTCGGCGCCTGGGCGAAGCTGGAATTCAAACCGGTCAGAGTGCCGGTCGCGGACCTCGACCGGAAGATCCGCGAGGAGCACAGGAACAAGCTTGACTCACTGGCGGCGGAATACGAGATTCCGGACAAGGACGTGCACCAGCTGCCCGGACGCACGTCGGAAGTCCTGCCTGCCTTCGCGCGCGAACAAAAGGCTGACCTCGTGATCATGGGCGCGCTGGCCCGCGCGAGTCTCGCGCGGCGCGCGCTGGGCAGCACGGCCGAGCAGGTGCTCGACCACCTGCACTGCGACATCCTGGTCGTGCGTGCGGACGGCTGAGCGCTAGTCCTCCGCCACTGCCGCCAGCGCCTCGAGCCGCGCAGCCTCGAACTCGTCACCTTCGTTCCACGTCGGCATCCGGTCGGCATTCGCGATCGCGAGCGCGGTGCGGTAGCCGAGCAGCGTGTCTTCGATCATGCCGTCAAAATTCCAGCTCGGGTCGTATTCGTCCGACGGCTGGTGGTAATGCACCTCTGTCCAGTTGTTGACCTGTTCCTCGCCCCAGCCCGCCGGGCGGTCGATGAAGTCCGTACCCTGGTCCAGGTACATCGCAGGCACGCCGATGCGTGCAAAGCTGAACTGGTCGGGTTTGACGACCCTGCCCTGTGCTGCCGCGAGCGGGATCAGGACCTCGTCGATCGAGGACTTGCCGAGGCCGATGTAGGTCACGTCGCGGGTCCGGCCCCAGATGTTGCCACCGTCGAAATTCAGGTTGGCCGCGATCTTGCCGGGCCGGATCGTCGGATTGGCAGCGTACCACTTCGACCCGAGGAGCCCCTGCTCTTCGGCACCGACCAGCGCCACGAGGGTGGA
>JAWWBD010000013.1:0-29313 GCA_033721115.1 Woeseiaceae bacterium
ACGAGTTCGCGCAGCACGAGTACGTTGATGTCGGCGAACAGCGGCACGCGGTCGCGAATCAGTTCGAGCGTGCCGTCGACGTCGAGACCGAAGGGCAGGCCAGCGAACTTATCCTCGAGGATGCCGTGGTCGGCCGGCAGCACTTCGTTGCCGGCGATGAACTCGGCGACCTCGTAGCCCTGGTTCATCGCCTGCTTGATCAGGGGATAGCCGCCGAGCGCGCCGATGATGTAGAGGCCGGGCACGTTCGATTCATAGCGGCTCGTAAGCTCGGGCAACGTCGTCGGATCCTTGCTCGGGAACTCGACACCGCAGGCCTCGACGAATCTCCGCGGCGGGATCGCGCCGAGCCGGGCGATCACCCGATTGCACTCCAGTCGCGTCTGTCCGGTCTCCGTACTCAGCACGATGGCCTTGCCCGGCTCGAGTTCCGCGACGGTCGGGTTGTAGAAGCAGTTGATCACGCCGTCCTCGATGGCACGCGTGATCAGTGCGAGGTTGCCTTCCTTCGCACGGGCGAATTCGTCGCGGCGATTGATGATGACGACGTTGTTCGAGCGCGCGAGCGCAACGGCGTTCTCGATCGCTGCGTCGCCCGCGCCGACGACGACGATCGTCTCGCCCTCGAATTCGTCCGGGTCGTCCAGGGTGTATTGCACGAAGTCGGGCGTTTCGCCGGGAACCCCGAGCCGGCGCGGGTTGCCCTGCATGCCGATGGCCAGCACCACGGCCCTGGCCTCGAGGCTCTCGCCGTCAGCGAGCCGGATGGCGAACGCGGGTGCCTGGCCCTCGATCGCCGCCACCTCGGCGCCGTAGCGGATCTTGAGGCCGATTTCGCCGATCCCGCGTTCCCAGGCGCCGAGCACGGCCTCGCGCGTGCCGGCCGCGAACGGCAGGTCGCTCCGGAGCGGCACGACGGCCGGCTCGGCCATGACGTGCTTGCCTTTCTGGTAGCGGCGGATCGTGGTGGCGGGTTCTGCTGAGCTTTCGAGCAGCAGGTAATCGAGGTCGAGTCTTGCCGCGTGCGCGGCGGTGCTGAGCCCGGCCGGCCCGCTGCCGATGATCGCGACGTCGAGGCTCACGGATTGCCGAAGGCGGCGGCACCCGAGACCGTCGTGGCCCCCTGCGCGTCCTGCAGGCTGTAGGTCAGGCCGACCCCGCCGGGGAAAGCGGGATCCGAACTCGGCCCCGGTTCGCTGAAGAAGCCCGAGAACGTGCCGAATCCGCCCGTCTGGCCGTCGATCACGACCGCCCCGTAGCTGCCGTTGAACAGGTGCGCTGGCACGACCGGGTCGGCGTTCGTCCCGATCCCGCCGTTCCCGGCCGCCTGCCAGGACGAGCCGTTGATCTGGATGTCGAGCGTGCTCGTCACCGCCATGTTCAGGAAGTCGGCCTGGAACGTCGCGCTGCCGAGGATGCCGGTGTTGCCCGCGTTGTCGGTCGGCGCGGTGCCGCCCACGAGCGAGTAGTTCGCAACGCCCGCTACCGGCAAAACCGGCGCCTGGGCGTACTGGGGACTCGACACCCAGTGCAGGCTTTGCGCGCCGAGATCCTGGCTTACGTCCGTGCCGTCGGTCAGGATGATCGAAGCGACGCCGCCGGACCAGCGGCCCCAGCGCAGCACGGTCGCGGAATCAAATCCCGTCTCGACGTTCGCGGCCGTGCCGACAGCGAAATCCGCATTGCCGCCGCCCACGCGGACAGCCGGGTACTCGTTGAAAAAGCCGGTCAGGTTATTGCCGGCGTCGAGCCGGTACTGGTCGGGCAGGTTGACGAGCGTCGCGCTGAACTGGGTTGCGGCCTGATCCAGCGGCCCGCCGGACCACGTGATCGAGCGGTTCTGCGGATCGGGCGCGCCGCCCGGGGTCAGGTCGATCTGCTGGCCGTCGGCGTCGATGCCGCGGATCGACTGCGCCGGCGCGTCGCGTCGCGATTCGTCGCCTTCCGTTGCGGGATCCTCCGGCGGTTGCGCGGAACTGTCCGGGTCCGGGCTGCGGCGCGTGCCCAGTGCCGCGTCGAAGCCCGCGGGCGTGTCGTCGTCCGTGCCGGCCTGGCCGGCGACGCCCGTATCGTCGACGAACTGGAGGTCGCTGTCGTCGATGAAGACCGGCGGCGGCGCGTCGAGGCGTTCGGGCTCGCGCGTGTCGAACGGGATGTAGACGAATTCGCCCGCGTTGATGACGATCTCGGCGACCTCGTTGCCGAACACGACGATGCCGTCCGTCACCATGACGTAGAGTCCGTCGGGCACCGGCGTGCCGGCCGCGACACCGGGCGCGAAGGCGCAGTCGCCGCTGCAGAGCAGCACGGCGAAGTCGGTGCCGCGGATACCGAGCACGCCGACGGCTGTGCGGACCTCGTAGTCCTCGGGGTTCTGGTCGCCGATCGCCCCGGTGATGGTCCGCAGGCCGCCTTTGACGAGCTCTAGAACGCTGGAGTCGTCGGCCGACGTCACGACGGCGCCCGGCGTCGCGGCGGCCTCGGCGTACGAATACTCGGCGACGACCACGCGGCTCGACGGCCGGATCGCGATCTTCGCCCCGTCGATCATCAGGAGCTGCGCGCGTGACGCCGTGCCTGTCACGACGACGTCGCTCACGAGCACCGTGTCGCCCTTGGCGAGCGCAACGGGTGGCTGGCGGGCCGCCGTCACGTCGCCGGTGGCGAACGTGACGGAGCCGGCTTCCTGGGCCAGGCCCGGGCCGGCTGCGGCCAGCAGCGCGCAGGCGGCCGCAAAGGCGGCGTAGCGGCTGTGAGTTCGGCTGCTCATGGCGATGCCCATCGGATCAGTAACCCCACTTCGAAGCGATCGTAGTCATACAGTGCGATGTCGGACTCGTTGTCGATGTACCTGAGCCGCGGTGCGATCGACAGGCCCCGGGTCAGCACGTCCCGGAACTCGAGCCCGACGAGCGCCGTCGTCTGCGTGTCTTCGCGACGCGCGCCGAAGAACAGCCCGTCGTAGTCGCTCGTCAGGCTGCCGACCGACGCGCTGAAGAAAACGGCGTCGGCGAGCGCCGCCGCGAGTCCCAGGCGGGCGCCGGCCTTCGAGTTGCCGTACGGCGCGCCGCTTGCGCGTTCGTCGTCACTGCCGCCGATGGCCTCGAGCTTCAGCCGGGCGCGCGGGCCGAACCGGTACCCGAGGCCGATCGCGGCCAGCGTGCGGTCGACGTCGAGCACGTCGATCGCGTCGTCGTAGCGCAACGCGCCGCGCATGACGTTGAAGTCCAGGTCCCAGCGCTCGGAGAGCCTGCGGCCCACAGCCAGGCGCCCGCCGGCGTAGGATTCGTTCGCCTCGCCATCCCGCGTGGCCCGGTAGGCATCGATGCCGGCGCTCCCGTACGCCGCGCCGCGGCGCCAGTGCAGTCCCGCGCCGCCGGCGACGATTCCCGCGTCGACGAAGTCGGCATCCGGATTGCTGCGATACGAGGCGCGCGCGCCGAACACCCAGGCGAAGCGGGCGCTGCGGGGCACGATCCAGTCGAAGCCCGCGGCACCCTCGAAGAAGGCCGAGTCGGTCTCGACGTTTTCCGGGTTCAGCATGAAACCGAGGAAGTCCGATTCACCCGTCGAACCGTTGGCGTTCGAGTCGTGCCCGGCGAAAAGCTCGGCATAGGGGCGGAAACGGGCAGGCGGCGTTGACGGGTCGCCGTCGATCGCCGTGATGTAGCGGTCGAGTACGGCGTTGACTTCGGGCGGCGGATTTTCCGCTTTGAGCTGGACGAACAGCGCCCGTGCCTCGGCTGCCGCGCCCGCCTCGTAAAGCGCCCGCGCAAGTTCCATGCGGGCACCGGAGAAAGCGGGCGCCTGGGCGACCGCACGCCGCAGGCTCAGGATGGCCTCGGCCCGGCGGCCGGTGTCGAGCTGGGCGACGCCGAGCAGGTAGTCGAACATCGTCTCCCCGGCGAGTTCCCGCTGGCGGGGCGCGAGCAACGCATGGGCCGCGGGCGCATTGCCGGCGGCCAGCAATTCCTGTGCCTGGCGGTACAGGGACCGGTTCTCCGCGCTCGCGGCGATCTGCACGGTCTCCTGCGCGTTGACCGGCGTGACCACGAACATCGCGATCACGGCCGCGCCCAGCACACGGTGGATCAGGCTTCTCACAGACATTGTCTTCTTATTGCTTCCCCGTCTGACGCGATCGGCTCCTGCGCTCACTTGGATGTGTGCTCGAAGACTCCGTCCCAGTCTTCGGGCGGTGGCGCTGCCCGGAACCGCCGGATGCGTTCTGTATACGCATTATAGAGGACGTGATCCGTGCGCTGCTTCAAGTTCTCGAACAACCGCGCCGCCTCGGCCCAGTCCTGGCGCCGGTACGCGGCGAGCGCGGCCTCGTATCCTGCCAGCTCCGCCGCGGTCGTGGCGTCGATCCCGTCCCGGGGTCCCAGCGGCTCGAAGATTGCAACGGGCTCGAGCTTGCCCTTGACCCGGACGAGATCGAGTTCGCGATATGTAAACTCCGGCGCGAGAGCCCGGGTGCGATCATTGACGATGATGTCGACGCCGTACTGCTTGGTGAGGCCCTCGAGCCGCGAGCCGAGATTTACCGTGTCGCCCATGACGGTGTAGGCGATTCTGAACTCCGACCCCATGTTGCCCACGTTCATGACGCCGCTCGCGATGCCCACGCCGACCCGGATGGTGGGCCAGCCCCGTGCCCTGAACGGCTCGTCGAGCGCGCGGACGGCCCCGAGCATCTCGAAGGCCGCCAGGATCGCGTGCCGCGCATGCTCGTCGTCCGCGAGCGGGGCGCCCCAGAACGCCATGACGCAGTCGCCCATGTACTTGTCGATCGTGCCGCGCTGCTCCTGGATCGCGCGGGTAAACGGCGTCAGGAATTCGTTCATCATGCGGGTCAGTTCGTTGGCGTCGAGCCCTTCCGAGATCGTCGTGAAACCGCGCACGTCCGAAAACAGGACCGACATCTCGCGTGACTCGCCTTCCATCGAGATTTCCTCGCCGGTCTCGTCGATTTCCTCGACCAGTGAGGGCGGGATGTACTGGCCGAAAACCTGGGACAGGTGGCGCTTGTTGCGCTGCTCGACGAAGAAACCGTAGGTAATCTGCAGCATCGAGGCGAGCAGGATGTACATCAGGGTCGATGCCAGCGGCACGACGAGGTCGAAGCGGCTCCAGAGCAGCAGGTTGGCCGCCGTCACCGCGGCCAGGGCGGCGACGACGAAACCGAGCGCCGCCGCCGGACCCAGCCGGGGCAGGAGCAGGGCCGTCAGCAGGCCGACGGCCACGAGCAGCGTGAGTTCGAGCCCCGCGGCATAGGCGGGCGCCAGCCGGATGTTGCCGTCGATGAGGCCGGCGACGAGATTGGCATGCGCCTCGACCCCGATGTAGCGCTGCCCGACCGGTGTCGAGCGCAGGTCGAGCAGGCCGGCGGCACTCGCGCCGACGAGCGCGATCTTTCCGGCCAGCGCCTCGGTCGGTGCGGCGCCGGACAGCACGTCCTTGGCGCTGACGTAGGGAAAGCTCTCCTGCGGCCCGCGGTAGGGGATGAAAACGGACAGCCTTTCGTCGACGGGTATCCCGACGCCACCCAGCCGCAGGGCCTCGAGTTCGAGCCCGGTTTTCGGCCCGTCCCCGCCGCCTGCGAACTCGAGCGCGACCGGCGGCGATCCCAGCGCAACGCGGGCCACGGCCAGCGCGAGCGAGGCGTACAGGTCGCCGCGATAACGCTGCACGAGGGGGGCGCGGCGGAAGACGCCGTCGGCATCGATGAGCGGCGCGTCGAAAAAGCCGCCGCCGATCGCATTCTCCTGGATATCCGCGAGGTTCCCCGCGTAGCCTGCCGCGGTGACGAACGGCACGTCGAGGTCCGCGATGGCCGATTCGCGGATCAACGGCGGCGGCAGGACGCCGGTCGCCTCCGGTTCGTTGGCGGCCAGCGAGTCCTTGAAGACGAAGCCGGTGACGACGTCACGGGCGATCAGCGATTCGGCGAAGCGCGCGTTGCTGTCGAGCTTCGTTCGCAGCGCTTCGAGCCCGGCCCCGAGTTCCGGGTCGTCCGCGAGCAGCCCGGTGGCCAGGTCCTCGAGCAGGCGCTCGGCGGAGGTCTCCTCCGCCTCGGCGAACAGGACGTCGAATCCGAGCACGGCGATCCCGTAGTCGTCGAACAGCCGATCGACGATCGCCGCGAGCGTGTTGCGCGGCCACGGCCACTGGCCGAGTTCCGCCTGGCTCGCTTCGTCGATGTCGATGATGACGATCCGCTCGTCGACGGTGCCGGGCATGGTGAGCCGGATACGGACGTCGTAGAGGTAGTTCTCGACCCGCTCGATGATCTCGAACCGGGGCGCACCCGCTACGTGCAGCGCGAACACGCTGAGCGTCGCGGCGCTGATGGCCACCCGCACGAACAGCCTGACCAATCGAGTGCGGGCCGCCGACGACATGGCGACAATGTAGCGCAAATCACTGCCGCGCACCGCCCGCAGTTCGCGAAACGGCTGCTGCGACTGGCCGGTGACGAAACCCTATCGCCGGCGGGCGCATCTAAACTCGAGAGACGTCGAAATAACCAAAAAATGGAAGCCGGACGCCGAACCAACGGGCGGACGGCCATCTAAACCCGGTAGCGCCGGAAGAAGCGCGGCCGGTCTGTGGGGGAATATGGCCAGCGAGGGGATGCCAGCAGTCGGAGCAATCGCCGCCGCGACGCCGCGGGGGCGGCTTGCATCCATTGATTTTGGTGTTATAGTACACTACAACACTAATGCACTAGTCGGACGCAAAAGACAATGAAACGAAAAATCCTGTGGGGGGCGGCCGGGCTGCTGCTGGTGGCTGTCGCCGGTGACGGTGCCGTCAAGATCCTCGGCGGGGACGAGGAACTGATCGAGGTCCAGACGGCAAAGGCCGGGCTCGAGACGATCGTCCAGAAGGTCAACGCGACGGGGCGGATCCAGCCCAAGACCCAGGTCCGCATCAGCGCTGACGTCAGCGCGAAGATCGTCGCGCTGCACGTCGAGGAAGGCGACTGGGTGGAAGCAGGCGAACTCCTGGTCGAACTGGACCGGGAGCGCTACGAAGCCGCCGTCGAGCGCGCCGAGGCCAATGTCCGCTCGGCGCAGGCCGAGGCGAAGCTCGTGCAGCAGAACATGCTCAAGGCCGAGAAAGACTATGATCGCGCCCGCGACGTCGTCGGGCGCCAGCTGGAATCCCAGTCGGTGCTCGATGCCGCCAGCGCGGCGTACCAGGTCGAGGTCGCGCGCTACGAATCGGCGCTCGACCAGATCGAGCAGGCGCGCGCCGCGCTCAAGGAAGCCCGCGACGCGCTCGCCAAGACGACGATCTACGCCCCGATGGCCGGTACGATATCCGATCTCAACAAGGAACAGGGCGAGATCGCGATCGGCTCACAGTTCCAGGAAGACATCATCCTGGTCGTCGCCGACCTGACGGAGATGGAGGCGCTGGTCAACGTCGACGAGAACGACATCGTCAGCGTCAGGCTCGGCCAGGAGGCCGAGATCGAGGTCGACGCCCTCTACGGCGAGACGCTCAGGGGCAAGGTCTACGAGATCGCCAATACGGCCAACACCAACGAGCAGGGCACGCAGAACCAGAAGACCGAATTCGAGGTCAAGATCGCTATCGACGGCGAAATCTCAAGGCTCAGGCCCGGCATGACCGCGAGCGCCGACATCAGCACCCAAACCAAGACCGACGTCGTCGGCATCCCGATCCAGAGTGTCGCGGTCCGCACGATCGACCAGCTGACGCTCGAAGACGAGGAAATCGAGGAAGCGGAGAAACGCTTCACGGCGGACGAGGACGGCTTCGTCGAGATCGTGTTCGTCGTCGAGGGCGGCGGGCGCGTCATGGCGCGCCAGGTCGAGACGGGCATCCAGAGCGACGACATGATCGAGATCGTCTCCGGTATCGATGCCGGCGAGGAAGTCGTCACCGGCAGCTACCGGGCCATCTCGACCGACCTCGAGAACGGTGCCCAGGTCAACGTCAATAACGAAAACAGGAAGGGCCGATCCGGGCGCGCGTAACCGCAAGCCGGTGACCGAGGAGTCTGCCGATGACTGAGACGAGCAAGGGCCGCGCTATCCTCGAGCTGCGCGACGTCGTCAAGACCTACCGGATGGGCGCGGAAAAGGTGCACGCGCTCTCCGGCGTGTCGCTCGACATCCGCTCGAACGAATACGTTGCCATCATGGGCCCGTCCGGCTCCGGCAAGTCGACCCTGATGAACATCATCGGCTGCCTCGACGTCCCGACCAGCGGCAGCTACAGCCTCGACGGCGAAATGGTTGCCGAGAAATCCGAGAGCGAACTGGCTGAGATCCGCAACCGCATGATCGGCTTCGTTTTCCAGACTTTCAACCTGATCCCGCGCGCCGACGTGTTCCAGAACGTCGAATTACCGCTGGTCTACGGCGGCCTGCCGCGGGCGGAGCGCCGCCGCCTGGCCGAGCAGGCCATCGAGCAGGTCGGTCTCGCCGACCGCATGAAGCACAAGCCGAACGAACTGTCGGGCGGCCAGCGCCAGCGCGTCGCGATCGCGCGGGCGCTCGTGTTCAATCCGTCGATCATTCTCGCCGACGAACCCACCGGCAACCTCGACAGCAAGACCGGCGAGGAGATCATGGGCATGTTCGACGAGCTGCACGCCGCGGGCCAGACGATCATCCTCGTCACCCACGAGGACCACATCGCGGCGCATGCGCGCCGGACCATCCGCCTGCGCGACGGCAGGATCGAGAGCGACACGCGCAACTCGCGGGCCTGCGCGGCATGAGGCTCGCGCTCGACACGCTCGAATCGCTGAAGATCGCGGGTCGCGCGCTACTCGCCAACAAGGCGCGCGGCGTGCTGACGACGCTCGGCATCATCATCGGCATCGTCGCGGTGACGACGACGATGACGGCGTTCAACGGCATCCGGTCGGCCTTCATGCAGGGCGCCGGGTCGATCGGTGCCGACGTCGTGTACGTGTCGCGCATGCCGTGGATCATCATGAACGACTTCTTCCAGTACCGGAACCGGCCGAATCTCGACGTCGCGGAGGCAGAGGCGCTGGAGGCGGCGCTCCGGGGCCGCGCGATCGTGAACCCGACGATCTACACCAACCAGAGCATGCGGTATCGCTCGAACACGCTCGCCAATGTCGACGTGATCGGCACGACCGAGAAAATGACGGTCATCACCGACCGCATGCCGCGACTCGGCCGCTTCCTGATGGAATTCGACGTACGCTACAAGAAATACGTCGCGATCCTGGGCCACGAGGTTGCCGAAGACCTGTTCGGCGACGCAACCCCGATCAACAAGGAAATCAGCATCGGGCGCTACCGGTTCCGGGTCGCAGGTGTCCTCGAGGAACAGGGCGGCAACACGCTGGGCGGGCCGAACTTCGACCGGCAGGTCTACATCCCGATCTCGACTTTCGTCAAATCGTACGGCGGGCAGCGCTTCCAGGATGTCGACATCGCGGTCAAGGCGCCGGCTATCGAGTCGCTGGAGGACCTCGAGTACGAGGTCATCGGCGAAATGCGCAAGATCCGGAAACTCAAGCCCTCGGAACCGGACAATTTCTCGATCAACAAGCTCGATTCGCTGCTCGGGGCGTTCAACAACGTCGTCGGCGCCGTCCTCGGCATCGGCCTGCTGGTGACCAGCATCTCGCTATTCGTCGGCGGCATCGGCGTCATGAACATCATGTTCGTTTCGGTAACGGAGCGCACGCGGGAAATCGGCATCCGCAAAGCCATCGGCGCGAAACGGCGCAGCATCCTGATGCAGTTCCTGTTCGAGGCGGCCGCCATCTGCCTACTGGGCGGGCTGATCGGCATCGCCATCGCGGCGGCCGTCGCCGCGGCGATCAACGCGACCGGCATGATGCCGGCGAACCTGTCCGTCGGCATCATGGTGACGTCGATCGTCGTTGCAATCGCGGTCGGGGTGATCGCCGGGATGGTCCCGGCGTACAAGGGTTCGCGCCTCGACCCGATCGAGGCGCTGCGCTACGAATGAAGGCGGGGTAGGTCAATGAAAAGCGTCGACATCATTCTCATGTCCATGCAGGCGATCCGCACCAACAAGCTGCGCTCGTCGCTGACGCTCGTCGGTATCGTCCTCGGCGTGGCCTCGATCATCGCCGTGATGACGGGCATCTCGGTGATCCAGGGCACGATGGAAAAGGAGATGAGTGTCCTGGGCTCGCAGACGTTCCAGGTGCAGAAGTGGCCCGCCGGATTTTCTTCGGAGGAAGAGCGGCGCGAGGCGATGAAACGGCCGCCGATGACGCTGGCCGATGCCCAGGCGATTCGCGACCATGTCGATACGGTCGACATCGTCGGCGCGGAGATCTGGGACTTCGGTTTCAAGGCCAGTTACCGCGGCGAGGAAACCAACGACAACATCTCCATCGTCGGCGGTACCCCGGAGTACCCGCAGAACAACACGCATTTCGTCGGCCACGGCCGCAACATCTCGCAGATGGACGTGCGTACGGCCAGCAAGAACGTCGTGATCGGCTACGCGATCGCCCAGCGCCTGTACCCGTTTGTCGATCCGGTCGGCCGCGAGATCCGCGTGGACGGCCGGCAGTACAAGGTCATCGGCGTGTTCGACGAGAAGAAGTCGGCTTTCAACTCGTCCTACGACAGCTACGTGCTGATGCCGGTCTCGACGTTTCTCGCGACCTACGGCGACGTCGACCGCAACGGGTTTCCGCGCTCGGTGAACATCACCGTGCATGCGAAGACACCCGAGATCGTGGACGATGCCATCGAGGAGACGCGGGCCGTGCTCCGCCGGGTGCGCGGCGTCAAGCGCGGCGAGCCCGACAACTTCAGCTACTTCAATTCCGAGGGCATGATCCGCCAGTTCAACCAGATGACCGCCGGCGTCAAGGTGGGCGCCTTCGTCATCGGGATCATCGCCCTGCTCGTCGCCGGCATCGGCATCATGAACATCATGCTGGTATCCGTGACGGAACGGACCAAGGAGATCGGCATCCGCAAGTCACTGGGCGCCAAGCCGCGCTACATCCTGCGCCAGTTCCTGCTGGAAGCGATCGTGCTCTGCAACGTCGGCGGGATCATCGGCGTGCTGGTCGGTTTCGGCATCGGCAACGCGATGGTCAAGCTGGGCATGTCCTCGTCGTTCGAATCCGCGGTCCCGGTCCAGTGGGCGGTCATTGGCCTGCTGTTCTGTACCGGGGTCGGGCTCATCTTCGGCATGCTGCCCGCGGTGAAAGCATCCCGGCTCAACCCGATCGATGCGTTACGCTACGAATGACCTGATGCGCGCGCCACCCGGGGCCGGCACGGCACTTTGCCGACACCGCCCGGTCGAAACGGCAATGCTACGATCGCTGCCGTCATGCCCGCGACAGACACCCGCAACCTGAGCCCCGCCGCCACGCTCTGCGTCGTGCTGGCGCTGGCGTGGTTCCCGCCCGCCGCGGCGGACACGCAGCCGGCCGATGCCTACGCCGAGGCGATGGCCGCCGGACTGTTCGCCGAAGCCGAGACGCTCGCGAAGGAAAGACTCGAGGCGGCAATCGCCGCCGGGCGACGCGAGGCGCTCGACACGGCGGAGCTGTTCAGCGATCTCGCCCGGGCGCAGCGCCTGAAGGGTGACATCGACGCGGCCCGGCAGAACTATGAACTGGCCGTCGAGCTCATCGAAGCGCGCCGCGACATGCTCGATCCGGCACTGGTCCGCCCGCTGCGGGGTATCGCCGAAACCCACATCGACGCCCGGCGCCCGGATCTCGCACTTCCGTTCATCGACCGTGCGCTGCACGTCCGTCAGGTCAACGAGGGCCCGCACAGCCTCGGGCAGGCGCCCGCGCTGGAACTGCTCGTGACGGCGCACCGGCAGATGGGAGAATTGGACGAGGCGGCCGCCGCGGCCGAGCGCCTGCATTTCGTCTATGCGCGCGCGTACCCGGGCAAGCGGATGGAAGTCGTGCCGGCCCTGCTCCGCAAAGGACGCGCCTACGGCGAGATGGGCGACCGGCGCAAGGAGCGTGACGCCTACGAGCGGGCCGCCGCCATCGTCCGGCACAACGAGGGAGATGCATCGCCGCACATGATCGAGCCGCTCATTCACCTGGGGCGGAGCCACCAGGACGAGTATTTCATCGCCTACGTCGTCGCGACGGCGGCGGAGGAACTGCCCGACGACAAGCTGTTGCGGGAAGCGCAGGATTACTTCGAGTCCGCGCGGGAAATCGCGGCACGGGCCGATCCCGACCAGCACTGGGAACTCATCATCGCCGCGGAACTCGCGGCGGGCGATTTCCACACGCTGAAGGACGACGCCGGCCCGGCCGGAATCCGGTATCGTGAAGCCTGGCGCCTGCTGACGGTCTACGACGAGAAGGGCGACCGGCGGCGGCGCGAGTTCGAGTCGGTCGTGCCATTGCTCGAAGTGCTGCCGGACCTCTCCGTCGCGCTGCCCTTCAACGCCGATACGGACGGTGCCCTGCCGCGCTACGATACCGGCGTCATCGTCACCCAGTTCACGATCACGCGGCGCGGCCGGACCAAGGACATCGGCCTCGTCGACATCACGCCGTCGCGGAATGACGCCGTCGAAACGGAGGTGAAAAAAAGCCTGCGGCGACGGGTGTACCGGCCGCGATTCGAGAACGGATTCGCAGTCGACGCGCCGGGACAGACGATCCGCTACGAATTTCCTGTGCCGCGGTCGGCCGCGGAGGCCCGGTAGTGCATGCCGCCGGTGCTGACCGCGATTTTGCGCAAAATCGCAGCGGATTTGGGCTATTTGCCGCCTGATGTTTTTTTACGACATAGCCGAATCGTCCTGCACAGGCGGTTATTACGGACATGAATATCCAATAAAAACAAAAAGGTAGGACCGAAAAAACCGCTTTTTCCGCGGCGCCCCCAACGCCCGGCGCCGGCCGCCGTTGTTGTCCATGTGCAACAGAGTTGCGGTTTGCCACCACTTTGCTAGTCTCCTCGACCACAGCGCCCCGCATGCGGCCACTTACAAAGAGTCGCCGGGGCTGGAGATGGGGAGTGCGCGATGCGTATTCCCCATCCTCTGTGAAATGCACCTTTCAGCATAGGGGAAGTATCAATGAGTAAGAGACTACTGTTATCGGCTGTCTCTGCGCTGCTCATCGCTTTCGGTTCCATCGGTACAGCATTCGCCCAGGGTTCTACGGGCATGATCGATGGCCGCATTGTCGATGCGTCAGGCGCTGGAGTGTCGGGCGTAACGGTCACCGTCACGAGTGAGTCCACCGGACTGACCCGTACGGTAACGACGAATGCGCAAGGCAACTTCAAGATGCAGCTGCCGCCGGGCGAGTACCGGCTCCAGTCCGTGGGCATGGGTTACAGCACGGTCGAGATCGAGTCGCTGTACGTCAATCTCGGCGCATCGACTGCGCTGACCATTCCGGTCCAGGACGAGGCGATTGAGGAAATTACCACCTACGGTTCGGCGAGAGAACTTCTGCCGGCAGCGACGGGTGAAACGGGCCTCAACATCTCCCTCGAGCAGCTGTCGCAGGTTCCGGTCGCTCGCAGCATCGAGTCGGTTGCCCTGCTGGCACCGGGTACGGTTGCCGGCGACGTTGCTTTCGGCGACGACAAGACGCTCGTTTCCTTCGGTGGCGCATCGGTAGCCGAAAACGTCTACTACATCGACGGCCTGAACGTCACGAACTTCCGTAACGGCCTGGGCGGCGCCTCGGTTCCGTTCGAGTTCTACGACCAGTTCCAGATCAAGACGGGCGGCTACGGTGCCGAGTTCGGTCGTTCGACGGGCGGCGTGATCAACGCGGTCACCAAGCGCGGCACGAACGAGTGGGAATACGGCGTCGTAACCTATGCCGTCACGCCGTTCGGCCAGGGCGAAAGCCCGAACACGATCCTCGCCGATGGCGAGCTGTATGACCTGAACTCCGAGAACGAGCAGACCTCGTTCACGACGGACATCTACGTCAGCGGCCCGATCATCAAGGATCGCCTGTTCTTCTACGCGCTCTACGAGCCGCAGACGACCAACGCCGACTTCACGTCGACGGGCAGCCCGAACACCTGGAACGAGCAGGAAATCGACGATGACTTCTGGGGCGGCAACATCACCTGGAACATCACCGACAACCACTCGCTCAGCTACACGGGCTTCTCCGACGAGCGGACGATCTTCACCGAGCAGTTCCAGTACGACCCGGACGCCAAGCAGAAGGGCGATTTCGTGGGTACCGCGACCAATATCAAGGGTGGCGACAACCACATCATCCGCTACGAAGGCAACTTCGGTGACAACCTGTCCGTGTCGGCTCTCTATGGCCAGAACGAGTACTCGCTGACGCAGTTCTCGTCGAACGACGCCGAGTGCCCGCTGATCATCGACGTGCGCGACAGCTCGACCGACGTCTTCGGCGGCAGCTGCTGGACCAACGTCCTTATCGACGTGGGTTCAGACGAGCGCGAGGCCTATCGTGTTGACGTCGAGTACTACGTCGGCGATCACACGATCCGTGCCGGCTTCGACCGCGAGGACAACTTCTCGATCGGCGGCTCGGTCTACACGGGCCTGGATTACACGCCGAACCTGAACGGTGGTGCCTACTACCGTTACGAGACGTACAACGTCGGCGCGCAGTTGCCGAACGGCGCTATCGTGCCCGATGCAAACGGCGACGGTTCGCGTGTCGACACCATTCGTTTCCGCTACTTCGAGAACGGCGGCGAATTCGACACGATCCAGCAGGCCTGGTATCTCGAAGATCGCTGGCAGTTGAGCGACGCCTTCACGATTCAGGCCGGTATCCGGAACGAGATGTTCGAGAACCTGAACCCGAACGGCGATGCGTTCATCGACATCAGCGATCAGTGGGCGCCGCGCCTGGCGTTCGAATGGTCTCCGGGCGGCACCGGCGAACAGGTCGTTACCCTGAACTGGGGTCGTTACCACCTGCCGATTGCCGCGAACACCAACGTTCGCCTCTCGGGCGCCGAGCTCGACTTCCGTCGCTACTTCCTGGATGACGGGCAGCGCGACGCAACGGGCTCGCCCGCAAACCTCGACTCCGAGGGTATCCCGACGACGCAGGAACTCGGTTCCGTCACGTTCAACTCGGACGGCACGGTCCCCGACACGTCTGCGGTACTCGACAGGAACCTCGAGCCGATGTTCCAGGACGAGTGGATCCTGCAGTACGAGCGTGAGCTCAACGAGAGCTGGACGGCCGGCATTCGCTACATCCACCGCGACCTCTCCTCGACGATCGACGACATTCTCGTCGACTTCGGCCTGGAGAAGATGGCGGATCGTGGCGAGTTCGACGGTCCCATCGGTTCCTCGAACGACTGCCATTACGTGCTGACGAACCCGGGTCAGGACCTGACGACCAACTGCGAAGTCTACGTCCGCGACGGTACCGGTGCCATCACCGGCACGACGCTGGAGGAGACGACGATCACGGCTGAAGACCTCGGCTTCCCGGAAGCCGAGCGTACCTACGAGGCATGGGAACTCGTGGTCAGCGGCCGCCTGGATCGCTGGACGATCGACGGTTCGTACACCTGGTCGAAGAACGAGGGCAACACCGAAGGCTACGTCAAGTCCGACATCGGGCAGGACGACGCCGGTATTACCCAGGACTTCGACATCCCGCAGCTGATGGATGGCGCCGACGGCCCGCTGCCGAACGACCGCCGCCACAAGCTGAAGATGTGGGCGTCGTACCAGTGGTCTGATCGCCTGACGGTCGGCACGAACCTGCTGCTGCAGTCCGGTCGCCCGATCAATGCTTTCGGTATCAGCCACCCGGACGGCACGCCGGACTACGGCGACACGTTCTACCTCGACAACGGGGATGGCACGTTCACGTTCGTACCGCGTGGCACCGCTGGCCGGACCGACTGGATCACGGAGATCAACCTGTCGGCGATTTACTCCTTCAACTGGGGTGATCGTGCCGACGTCGAACTCCGTGCCGACGTGTTCAACCTGCTCGACGCCGAGTCGGCTCGCGAAGTCTACGAGTTCGCCGAGATCGATGCGGCGCTCTGGCGGAAGCCGACGAGCTACCAGCGCCCGCGCTACGTGCGCCTCGGTGCTGCGATCCGCTTCCGGTAAGAAGCAGCTCAACGCTTAGCAATAAGTGTGCAGGCCGGCCCCCTTTCGAGGGGGCCGGCTTTTTTTTGGCTCGGGTTTCTCGCCGGCGGGGTGCTCGCCGGCCTTAATATCAGCGGTCGCCCTTGACGGTGGCGATGCGCCTGTCGGTGCCGTTCAGCCTGACCTCGACGACGTCGTCGGTGCTGGCCGCAATGTACGGCTCGCCGGCGACCAGCATCACCGGAATGACCTCGCCGAGATCGGACGGCGTGCCGGTCGTCTCGACGTCGACGCTCCAGATTTCCTTCGGCACGGCCCGCGCCCGACCCGTTTCGGCGACGTCCTTAAGATACTGCTGCAGGTCGATCGCGATGAGATTCAGGTGCTTGGTATAGACGGTCGTGGCGAAGGCGTCTGTCTCGTAGCCCGCGAGCTGCTCCGGTGCGTGTTCGGGAACCGGCGGCATGACCTGGTTCTGCTGGCCGCCGCCGACGCCGCCGGTGCCGCCCGACCCGCCGCTGTTGTTGCCGCCGGAACGTGGCACCGCGATACCGCTCGTGTAGTCGCTCGGCTCGTAGATGCCGCGGCTGACCTGGTGATATCGCTTGCCGGGATCGCTGATGCCTGCGGCAATGTAGATACCGAGCGACGCATCGTCGAGTGCGTCACCCGGGACGCGGCGATAGCCCTTTTCCGCGAGGACCCGCTCGACCTGTGCGGCGTAGCGCTCGAACTCGGGCGAATTGACGTGCAGGTCGGGACTTCCCGACAACAGCACGTAGGTATCCCCCAGTTGTGCGTTGGGATCGTTGTATGCGGTGACGTCGAGCTTGTACAGCGTGCCGCATGCGGAAAGGGCCAGCGTGATGCCGGCGGCGGCGCCGACGCGTGCGAGATACTTCATGGTGCTCCCTCCTGCCTGTCCGGATCCCGGTCGCGCCTGCGCCGGGATTCTCGAGATTATCTGCAATTGACAGGCAAGCGCCAGCGGTGTTCCGGGCGTTATGGGAGGGCAATCGTAAGCCGCTGATCAGCGGCGACATTTCCGATAATCGTCGCGCCGTGCTGGTCGCCCGGCCAGTCGACGGTTACCGACGTTACAATCGTTTCGCCGGCGAGGCCGAAGTGCAGGGTCACCGGCTGCTGCGACAGATAGTTGGAGCCGAGGATCACCTCCTGTACCTGCGTTGCAGCCGCGGTCTCGACAGTGACCCGGGCGCCGACGCCCCGGCGATTGCCCGGCGGTCCCTCGAGGTCGATCTGCAGGTAGTGGTTCCCGTTGGTGATCTGGTTACGGTAGACGGTCGGCGATTCGCCGTTGGTCGAGATCAATACGTCGATCCGGCCGTCCGCATCGTAGTCGGTGCACAGGACGCCGCGGCCCTGGTCCACGTGGTTGATGCCGAGGGCTGCCGCCGATTCGACGAAGGTGCCGTCGCCCTGCGCCATGAACAGGCGGGTCGGGTCGTCGAAGAACAGAAACAGCGGGTCGTCCGGGTTACCGTCGATGGAGTTCACCGAGCGCATGCCGTTCGTGTGCAGGATGTCCGCGTGACCGTCGTTGTCGAAGTCCGCAAAACACGCCCCCCAGCCCCAGTCGCCTTCGCGGACGCCCGCCGCGTCCGTCACGTCGGTGAACACGCCGGTGCCGTCGTTCTGGTACAGCCGGTTGCCGGTAATGCCGCCGACATACTGCTTGTCCTCTTCGCGGCCGCGAAAATGAATACTCGAGACGAACCAGTCCAGGTCGCCGTCGTTGTCGTAGTCGGCGACGGCGGCGCCCATGCCGTTCTCGTCGGAGATCACTGCCGTGGTCGCGTCGATGAAGGCATTGCCGGCATCGTTGATCAGGACCTGCGTCGATTCGTAGTCGCCGGCGAGCAGCATGTCCGGCCAGCCGTCCGAATTGATGTCGGCGAATATCGGCGTAAATGAATGCTCGATCGGCACGTCGTCGATCGGTGGTGGCTGGTAGGTCGGCAGGATTTCGACGATATCACTGACGTCGGTAAAAAACCCGTTGCCGTCGTTTTCCCAGAGGTACTCGGTGACCGGGTCGTTTTCGCGCCAGAACCAGCCCCAGTGCGCGAAGAACAGGTCCAGGTCGCCGTCCAGATCGTAGTCGCCGGCCGCCATGGAGTACGTCGGCTTGCGCATGAAAATGCCGGTCGAGGCCGTCGCTTCCGCGAAGTTGCCGGTCCCGTCGTTGATGAAGATTTCGACGAAGTTGGTCGAATACTGGATCGAAACGAAGTCGTCCCAGCCATCGCCGTCGAGATCGACGAAATAGCCGGCGTTGTCGAGGCCGCGGAGATCGATGCCGTTGTTGCCGGGCGCCGGCGAGAAGCCGTCGGCGCCGCCCATGAACAGCTGTCCTTTCTGGTCGATGCCGTGGACGACGAAGAGATCGGGGAAACCGTCCTGGTCCACGTCGCTCATCGCGAGCCCGCCGCCCATGACATGGATACCGTCCGGGGCAATGATCTCGTCGACTTCGTAGCAGAGCCCGAGATCAGGCGTGGTCTGGGTAAAGGCGCCGCCCGGTTCAATCGGCGTCGTGCAGCTCGCGGAAGGCGGTGGTGCCGGCGGGGGCGGCCGCACCGAGTTGCCGTTGCCGCCGCCCCCCCCGCAGCTGCAGGCGGTCAGGCCGAGCGCCAGCAACGGGACGAGGCACAACCGTCCGTGGCATCGGGCGTCATTTTTCATGTTGCGTCGCTTCGCCAGGCTCTGCGAGAAACACCAAATTATATCAAGCGGCCCGGTGGCTGCGGGCGGAAAGCGACAGAATCGCGCTCAGTCCGGTATCGGTTCGTCGAGCATCAGCGCCCGCACGTGCTTCACCGGCGGCGAGCCGTAGGACAGCGCCTGGTCGTGGTAACGCTTGAGCGAGAATTCGTCGCCCCAGGCCCGTTCGACGGCGCGCCGCAGCTCGACATGTTCCTGGTAGCCCACGAAGTAGGTCGACAGCTGCGCCGACGTCAGCTGCGCGCGCGTCCATTTGCCCGCGGCTTCGCGTTCCTCTTGGAAGCCGCCCTCGACCATGAGCTTCATGGCCGCCTCGCGGCTCATGCCGTCGACGTGAATCGCGGAATCGATGATCGCGTTCGTGACCGCGCGCAGGTACCACTTGAGGTTGATGAGTCGCATGAGCGGGTCCCCGTCCATGTAACCGGCGTCGATCATGACGCGCTCCGCGTAGACGGCCCAGCCCTCGATGAAGGGGCCCGACCCGAGCACGGCCCGCAGCGTCGACGGATACCGGTTCGAGAGCGACAACTGCAGGTAATGACCCGGCACGCCTTCGTGGATCGTCAAATCCTGCAGCGAATAGAGGTTGTACTCGCGCAGGAACGATTCGATCTGCTCCTCGGTCCAGGTTTCCGGCAGCGGTGCGACGGCGTAATACGCCTTCTGACCCTTGTCGAGCGGGCCGGGCCCGTCGTAGTAGGCCACGGCCACACCGCGCTGGAACTCGGGCATGATGATGATCTCGACCGGTTCGTCCGGCAGGGTCACGATATTTTTCTCCACGACGAAGTCGCTTGCCTGCCGGAGATACTGCCGCGCAATGTCCACGATGCCGTCGGGCGGCGGCAGGTGGCGGTAGGCCTCCTCGAGCGCGGCGCGGATGATGGCCTGCTTGTAGGCCTCGTCCGGCCGGTCGGGAAATGCGGTAAAGGGATATTTCTGCAGGTAGACCTCTTTCGAGACCTCGTACATCTGCCGGCGCACGGCATCGTATTCGCTTTCCGCGCGGCGGCGGATCTCGCGCCGGCTGAGCGGTGAATCGAGTACGAAGGCGAGCTTGCGGTCATAGAGTTCGGCGCCCAGCCGGAAGTTGCCGGCAGCGCGCGGCACGAGCTCGTTCTCGAGCCACGCCTGCTGATCGGCGATCGCCTCCCGGGCCGTCGCGATCGCCGTCTCCAGTTCTGCCCGGGCGTCCGGATCCAGCGCGTCGAGTTCGGGCACGATCATCTGGTCGATGATTGTGATGAGCCCGCCGTTCTGTGCCACCGCGGTTTCGGCATGCACCTTGGGCACCCGGGCCGGATCCAGCGCTCCCCGGACCTGCGAGAAGAATCGTGGGAGCTGCTCGAGGCGCGCCGCGGCTGAGGCGAGGCGCTGTTCGACCGGCGCAAAATCGCGCGCCAGCAACGCGTAGATGGACCCCCCGGCGATGTTGACGTACACGAGCGGATTCCAGGCCCATTCCTGGAGCGTGCCCAGGGACCAGAGGTTGTATTCGATGTCGTTTTTCAGGAGCGCCGCGTCGACCTGGTTGGCGCGGCTCAATGATTTGCGGTCGATCGCGGCGAGCGCCTTCCGGTGGCGCAGCAGGAAGCGGCGCTCCCTGGCCCGTCCATCCGCGTCGACCTGGTCCAGCCTGTCGTCGGCGCTGTGATCGCCGATCTGGGTCGCGTATACGGGCGAAACCTCGCTGATGCCGTAGACGTATTCTTCGGCGAGCGCCTCGAATTCGCTGTCCGGCGAGGCCGGCACGGTCGTTGCGACCAGCATAGTTAACAGGCATATGATTCGCGGCAACGCGCTCATCTCGGGGCACCCTCTCGTTCGATCACTGGTGAAACCCAACATAGCATGGTGCCGGGTCCGGGGCAGCTGTAGACTCGGGCGATGCTCCGCTACATCCTGATCGGCGGTCTCCTGCTGCCGGCGGTCGCGCTCGCCGGCGGCCAGCCGGAGCTGCCGCCCTTCGTGCTCGAGTTGCCGGCTGCCGTGCAATCCGTGCTCGTCGCGGAAGCCGAGCGTTCGACACTGCATCTCTACACGCGCGAGGGGCCCCGGTTCAGGCGCGCGGCCGGGTTCTACATGTCGATCGGGGAAAACGGGATCGGCAAGGAGCGAGCCTGGGACCGGCGCACGCCACTCGGCGTCTACTTCATCACCGACCGGCTGGATCCGGCACAGACGCCGCTGCACGAACGCTACGGGGTGCTGGCGTTGCCGCTCGACTATCCGAATGCGCTGGACAGACGTCGCGGGCGCAGCGGCGACGGCATCTGGATCCACGGGGTGCTGCCCGCTGACGGGCGCCGCCCGCCGCTCGATACCGACGGCTGCCTGGCGCTGGCGAACGAGGACCTCGTGACCGTCGACGGCGCGGTGGAGTTGCTCTCGACACCGGTGCTTGTCGCACGTTCGATCGCGACGGCCTCACCGGGCTCGGCTGCCGCGCTGCGGAAGGCACTGCGTTCCGCGCTCGACAGCTGGGCCGACAGTTTCCGCCGCGGCGCCTGGCCGGCTTACCTGGCGGCGTATGCGGACGACTTCCGGTACCGCGGCCTCGATCGTGACGAGTATGCGGCGTACCGGGTTCGTGCGGCGGCCACGCGGCCCGTGCGCGACTACTCGATTGACGAGGTCTTTTTGCTGGCGGACCCGGAGCAGGAGAATATCTATCTCGCGCGCTTCCGGCAGGTCATCACGGGACCCGACGGCCCCGTCGTAACGACGAAGCGCCTGTACTGGCGTCGGGAAGCCGACGGCGCTTTCCGGATCGTCGCGGAGGACAACGGCTGACGCGCGGCGATGGTTGCCGCCGCGACGGCAGTAGGGGCGGCCTGCGCCCGAAGCATTCGGCTTAGCGGGCGTTTTCGCGCGCGATCAGCTCGTCGATGATCTCGAACAGGCGCGGGTAGCTGCCGGCCTGCTGGCCGCCGGTCTTGAATTTGCCGTTCACGACGAATGCCGGCACGCTCGCGATGCTGTAACGCCGGGCCAGGTCCTCGGCGACCCGCAGCTTCTGCGCGACCTCGAATGAATTCCAGGTTTTCTCGAACTCTTCCGGCGACACGCCGAAACGCTCGAACAGGCGCTGGATGGCGCTCTCGGTGCTCAGGCGGTTGCCGCGGGTGTGGTACTCCTGGAACACCGCGGCATGGAAGCCCGGGCCGTCCTTGATGACGCCGTTCCGGGCCAGCACTTCCTGCGTGTAGTAGAGCCGCGCGTGCAGCTTGAGAATCCCGTTCCACATCGCCGGGATGCGCACGAAGCGCACGCTGGCAGGCTTGGTCTCGAGCCAGCGATTGACGTAGGGTTCGACGTCGTTGCAGTGCGGGCAGCCGTACCAGAAGAACTCCGAGACCTCGACCTTGTCCGCGCCGCCGACGGTCGGCTGGGTCGGGACCATGCGGTCGTAATGCTGCCCCTCGCTGTATTTCCAGGTCCGGCTCGCCGCCGGGACGTCCGCCTGTGCGAGCAGGATCGTCTGCTCGTCGGATGCGGGCTCGGCCGCCGATTCCTCGACGACCTGGATTGCCTCGTCGGCGGCATCGGTTGCCGCGTCCGGCTCGGCCGGTGCCTCGACGGCCTGCTCGTCGACGACGGGCTCGTCGGCAGGCGCCGGCGGTTCGTCTGCCCCACAGGCTGCCAAAAACAGTGCGGTCAGTAGACAGGTCAGCTTTCTCATCACTTCAGGCCCTGTACGTAGGAGGCGAGCGCGTCGATCTCATCTTCCGTCAGCCGGTCAGCGATCTGCTGCATCACCAGCGTCTTGCCCCCTGACTTGCGCGCACGGGTGGCGTAGTCGCGCAGCGTCTTGGCCGTGTAGGCGGCGTGCTGGCCGTTCAGCGCGGGGTAACCCGCAGCTGCGTTGCCGCGGCCCGCCGGACCGTGACATGCGAGGCAGGCGGGGATGTCGGCCGACTCCCTGCCGCCGCGATAGATGGCTTCCGCCTTCGCAACGGTCTTCGGGTTAGCGACCGCGGCGACGGGTGCGGGCAGGCTTTCGTAGTAGACCGCGAGATTCCGCATGTCCTCGTCGGTGAGCATCGTTGCCTGGCTGGACATCAGTGCGTTGACGCGGAGTCCGTCCTTGAAGGCATTGAGCTGCTCGACGAGATAGCGTGCGTTCTGGCCGGCAAGATTGGGCCATTGCGGGTTGGCGCTGTTGCCGGCCTGGCCGTGGCATGCGGCACAGGTAACGGACTTCGCCTGGCCGGCCTCTACGGATCCGTCGACGAGGCTCTCCGCGTGCGAAGTCGCGGCCAGCAGCACGGAAACTGCCAGCGTAATGGTCGGTGTGAATCCTGCTGTCATTATTTTCAAACCGTTATTCCCTTGCGGCGGCCGCGGCCGCCACCTGCTCGTTATCGCTTCGATTGTTGCTGCCGGGGAGTGGACCGGCAACGGGATGCAAGAATCTCGATTGCCTTGCCGGGTGTCCCTGGAGCCGTCAGACTGACGCCGAATTATACACGGAAAGTCCGCAGAAACCCCCATGTCGCAGTACCCCGAGGCCCGTTTTGTCAAGAGCGCCGATGCCCCGGCCCAGTTTCCCGCTGACTCGGGCGTCGAGGTCGCCGTCGCGGGCCGCTCGAATGCCGGCAAGTCCAGTGCGATCAACGTGATCGTCAACCGGCGCCAGTTCGCCCGCACGAGCCGGACCCCGGGCCGGACCCGGCTCGTGAACTTCTTCGAGCTGGCGCCGGGCAAACGCCTCGTGGACCTGCCGGGCTACGGGTTCGCGAGGGTCTCCGATGCCATGCGGCGCCACTGGGACACGCTCCTGACCGCTTTTTTTCGCAGCCGGGAAAGTCTGGCGGGCCTGCTGCTCGTCGTGGATATTCGCCGGGGCCTGACCGATTTCGACCGCCAGATGCTGGCCTTCGCCGAGGACGTACGGCTGCCGATCCACGTACTGCTGACAAAGGCAGACAAGCTGAAGCGGGGTCGCGCCGCGGCCGCCCGCCGCGCGGTCGAGAAAGAGCTCGGCGCCCGGGCAACGGTCCAGGTGTTTTCCGCGCTGAAGCGCGAAGGCGAGCAGGAGGCGCGTGCGCGTCTCGACGCCATGCTCGGAGCAAAAAAAACCCCGGGGCATGAAATGCCCCGGGGAAGCTGAAAGCAACCGGCTTGGGGTAACCAGGTTGCACGCCTGTCTAGGGAGGTAAACAGGCGAGTGACTTTGCACTCAGGAACTTGGATTCTAGACTCGCTCTAAAGTTCCGGACCAGCCGTAAATCCATGAATTTCATCGAGATTTGCCGACGCCAGCAGGCACAGCCCACGGCCGCGATTCGGCTCCAGGAGCGGCCCGCGGCCGCGATTCAACCCAGTCAAACTGTGGCCGCCCGCCGATTGTTACTTCCCGGGATGGCTCGCTGCGCTGCGCTTTATTCCTCGGGAAGCAACAATCGGCGGACGGCCACGCCTGGCGGGAGCGGTACGCGCGATCCCCGTGCCGCGGTCAGTCCCGGACGACGCTCGCCCGCACACCCGGCATCGCGCCACGCGTCGGAGAGTCAACCGCTGCGATCGGCCGACCCGTACCGCATCAGCGCATTGATCGGCAGCACCCATGCGATCGCCCGGCCGGCCGGGCGAGGGTGGCGATTGACCGGAAATAAAGCGCAGCAAGCGAAGCGCAGCGAGCCATTACGGTCAAACGCCACCGGAGTCCGGCGACCGTGCCGAACGAATCGAGAGCCGATCGAACGGAATCGCGGCCCTGGGCCACTCCTGCAGGTTGCAGGGAAGATTATTCGGCGACGAGGTAGGGGTCTTCGATGCCGAGGGCTGCCAGTTCCTCGACGAGGAGGTCGTAATGCTCGACGCCGGTGATCGGCCCGATGCGGACCCGGTACAGCGTGGCGGCGGGGGCGGACTCCTCGTGTACGAAGCCGGTACCGATGCCGCCCGCACGCAGCAGAGCGAGCCGCCGCTCGGCGTTGTCCCGGCTCGAAAATGCGCCGACCTGGACGAATACCTGGTGCTCGGTTCCGGCCGCCGGCGCGGGAGCTGCAGCGGGCGGCATCGCCGTCGCGCGGGCCGTCGGCCGGTCGCCGGGTGGCTCGTCGAAAGTGATCGCCTCGACTTCGACCAGGCTCGTGCCGTCGCGCACCATATCGAGCTTGAGCGCGGCGGCGTAGGACAGGTCGATGATCCGGTTGTGCACGAAGGGTCCACGATCGTTGACCCGGACGATGACCGAGCGATCGTTTTTCAGGTTGCGCACGCGGACGTAGGTCGGCAGCGGCAGCGACTTGTGCGCGGCGGTCATGGCGTACATGTCGTAGGGCTCGCGCATCGCCGTCAGGTTGCCGTGGAACTTGCGGCCGTACCAGGATGCGACGCCGCGCTCGCGGTAGCCGGTACTCGTCGGCATGACCCGGTAGCGTTTGCCGAAAACCTCGTAGACCGGGCTGTTGCCGTAGCGGCTGCGCGGTTCCGGGCGTGGTACCGCGTCGTCGGGCAGGCTCGCGATACCGCCCGTCCCGCGCGCGGGACCGCCGTCCCTGACGGGCGCCGAGCCGCAGCCGGCCAGCACGACGAGCAGTACGACGGCGACCGGCAGCTGCGCGTTACGTCCCGGCATTCAGCACCCCGAGCGCGATCTCCTGGCCGAGCTGGTGCACGGCGAGTGCATACATCACGCTGCGGTTGTAGCGCGTGATGACGAAGAAGTTGTGGAACCCGACCCAGTGCTCGGTGCCGTCCTCGCCTTCGAGCGTGATCAGGTCGGCCACGCTGTCGGCCGGCAGCTCGGTCGAGAACAGGATCCCGCGCTCGCTGAGCGAGGCCACCGTGGCGCGCGGCTTCAACGTGTTTTCCGGTACGGGACCCTCGAAGCCCTGGCCGAGGCCGGCCTGCGCCACGACCGGCTCGTCCGCCCGCCAGCCGTGCCGCGTCATGTAGTTGGCGATGCTGCCCGCTACGTCGGACCAGTCGTTCCAGATGTCGCGCTTGCCGTCGCCGGTGGCATCGACGGCGTAAGCGCGGTAGCTCGACGGCATGAACTGCGGCCGGCCCATCGCGCCGGCGTAGGAGCCGGACGGTTCCGTCGCTTCGAGGTCCTCTTCGCGGACGAGCAGCAGGAACTGCTCGAGTTCGCGGCGGAAGAAACGCGCCCGCGGCGGGTAGTCGAAGGCGAGCGTCGAGAGCGCGTCGAGCACGCGGTGACCGCCCGTGATCCGGCCGAAGTAGGTCTCTACGCCGATAATCCCGACGATGATCTCGATCGGCACACCCGATTCCTCACTGATGCGCTCGAGTTCTGCGCAGTGCTCCTGCCAGAACTCGACCCCGGCGTCGATGCGCTTGTCCGTGAGAAAGATCCGGCGGTACTCGCCCCAGGTCAGCACCCGTTCCGCCGGCCGCGCGATCGCGTCGAGGATCGACTGCTTGGTCTCCGCCTGGGCCAGCGTGGCACTGAGCGCTGCGCGGTCGAATGCATGCTCGCTGACGAGTTTGTCGATGAACGCGGCCACGTCGTCGCGCTCGACGTCCAGCGCGTCGGCAGTCGTGAAGGACAGCAGCAGGATGCCCAGGCCTGCGAAGCGTCGAATCGTCATCAGTGCGGCAGCAACTTACGGTTCGCGTGAATGGACATGAGAATACCGAAACCGGCCATGAGCGTCACCATCGACGTGCCACCGAAACTGACGAGCGGTAGCGGAACGCCGACGACCGGTACGAGCCCCGTTACCATTGCCGTATTGACGAAGACATAAACGAAGAATGTCAGGCTGATCGACCCCGCAAGCAGCCGGGAATAGGTGTCGGGTGCCTGTATATCGCCATCCAGGCCGCGCCCCACGACGAAAACATACAAACACAGGAGTGTCAGCACGCCGAGGAGGCCGAGTTCCTCGCCCATCACCGCGAAGATGAAGTCCGTGTCGCGTTCGGGCAGGTACTGGAGGTGGGCCTGCGAGCCGTTGGTCCAGCCCTTGCCGAACAGCCCGCCGGAGCCGATCGCGATCTTCGACTGGATGATGTTGTAACCGGCGCCCAGCGGATCGCTGTCCGGGTCGATCAGCGTCAGCACGCGTTGTTTCTGGTAATCCTCCATGAACTGCCACAGCCCGAACGCGCCCGGCACGGAGAGGAGCGCGAGCGCGAGCATGATCCGCACCGGCAGACCCGCCAGGATGATGACGATGATGCCGGAGGCGGCGATGAGCAGCGCGGTGCCGAGGTCGGGCTGGACGGCGATCAGCGCCGTCGGCACGACGATCAGCACACCGATCAGGAGAAGCTGGCCCAGGCGTGGCGGTATCTGGCGATCGTGCAGGTACCAGGCCGCCATCATGGGCACGGCGAGCTTCATGATTTCCGATGGCTGGAAGCGGATGCCGAGGTCGAGCCAGCGCCGAGCGCCCTGGCCGATCTCTCCCTGGGTGAGCACGAGCACGAGCAGCACGAGACCGGCGAGGTAGCCCCAGGGCGTCCAGCGGCGCAGGAAGTCGGGCGGGAACTGGGCCGCGACGAGCATCGCGGTCAACGCGACGGTGAGACGGATCAGCTGGTTGATCCACAGTCGCATGTTCTCGCCGACCGCGCTGTAGAGCACGACGAGGCCGAACGCCGAGATCAGCAGGATGCCGCCCAGCAGCGGGCCGTCTATGTTGAGACGCCGGAGCAGGTGCCCGATTTCGAGCCGGGGTGCCGCTTTCGGCGTCAGGAGGCGCTGCGTTTCGCTAAGGCGCATAGGGCTCGTACCCGAGGTGAAGGTCCATCAGCCGGCGCGCGATCGGCGCGGCCGTGCGGCTGCCACTCGAGCCGTTCTCGACGATGACGGCCACGGCGATCCGCGGCGTCTCGAGGGGGGCGAATGCGACGAACAGCGCATGGTCGCGCAGGCGCTCCGCGACTTCTTCCTCGTCGTACTCCTCCTCCTGGCCGACGGAGAAGACCTGCGCCGTGCCGCTCTTGCCCGCCATCTCGTAGGCTGCGTTGGCACCGGCGGCGCGGGCCGTGCCCCGCGCACCCTGCATCACGCCGTGCATCGCCCCGATGACCGTATCCCAGTGTCGTTCGTCGCCGAGCCCGATCGTTGCTACGCGCTCGGGCTCGACGAGGGTCCGCGCGCCGGTGAGGGCATTCTCGGTTGCCGCGACCATGTGCGGCCGGTAGCGTGCCCCGCGCGTGGCGACCGCCGCGGTCGCGCTCGCGAGCTGCAGCGGTGTTGCAAGCATGTAGCCCTGGCCAATCGAGGCGATGACGGTCTCGCCCTGGTACCAGCGCTGGTCGGCGCGGTTCCGGAACGCCGTGCGCTTCCATTCCGTCGACGGGACCAGGCCCGCGTGTTCGCCGCTGATGTCGATCCCGGTCTTCCGGCCGAGGCCGAAGCGGTCGAGATAATCGTGCATGCGGTCGATGCCGATCTCGTTGCTGATCTCGTAGAAGTAGACGTCGCAGGATTGCTCGATCGCATCGTGGATGTCGACTTCACCGTGCCCCTCCGGCTTCCAGTCGCGGTAGCGATGCGAGACGTTGGGCAGCATGAAGTAGCCACGGCAGAGTGTCTTTCTGGTGAGGTTCGCCGCCCCGGTCTCCAGCGCTGCGATCGCGAGCATCGGCTTGATGGTCGAACCGGGCGGGTACGCGCCCCGGACCGCACGGTTGAACAGTGGCTGGTCGCGGTCTTTTTGCAACGCGGTGAACTGCGACGAGGACATGCCTACCGCGAAAAGGTTCGGATTGAACGAGGGCGCACTGACGAGTGCGAGGATTTCCCCGGTCTGCGGGTCGATTGCCACGACGGCACCCCGCCGGCCCTCGAGCGCCTGGGTCGCCGCGAGCTGCAGGTCGAGGTCGATGCTGAGATAGACGTTGTCCCCCGGCGCGGGCGCGAGATCGGCGGGCAGGGTCTCGACGGACTCGCGTGATTCGTCCGGCAGGCGCCGTCCCAGCGCGTTGGTCACGACGTTACGGAAGCCGACGTCGCCGTGCAGCGCCTGTTCGAATCGGGCCTCGACGCCGGTCTTGCCGGTGTGCGCGGTCCCGGCGTAGCGCGAGGCGTCGAGGCGTTCGAGATCGCGCTTCGACAACGCACCCACGTAGCCGACTGCATGCGCGATCGCATCGCCGTGCGGGTAGTGCCGAACCAGGCGCGGCTGGAAGTCGACGCCCGGAAAGCGGGGCCGCTGGATGGCGAAGTTGGCGATTTCCTCGTCGGTCAGGCGGAGGTTGAGGGTCACGGGTTTGAACCGGAGGCTGCCGGCGATCAGGTCCTTCAGGCGCGGAATCTCGTCGGCCTCGATGAGCCCGAGCGCAGCGAGGCGGGTCAGCGTGTCATCGACGTCCTCGACCTGCTCCGGGATCAGCTCGAGCTGGTAGGCGGGCAGGTTCTCTGCGAGCACGCGACCCTTGCGGTCGAACACGAGACCGCGGATCGGGGGTACGGCCTCGATACGGAACCGGTTGCCGAGCGACTGCGCCGCGAAGTCCTCGTAGTTCAGCACCTGCAGCTGCACGAGTCGCCCGACCACGATC
>JAWWBD010000014.1:0-28169 GCA_033721115.1 Woeseiaceae bacterium
CCCGTCGTGCCCGACGAGCGAGAGCGACGACACGTACTCCGGCATGTAGGGCTGGCGCCACGCGAAGGCCAGCAGTGCGACCAGGTCGCGGGCCGTGATGCGCACGTCGCGCGACAGCCCGGCGCCGTTGTCGAGCGCCAGCGTCTCGGTTCTGAGCCCGCGGTCAGCCAGCCAGTCGGCGATGACGCGGCGGCCGCCGGCCGCCGTGCCCGGCGCACCCTCGACCTCGGCACCGAGCGTGTACAGCAGGTGGCGGGCCATCACATTGTTGCTGTGCTTGTTGACCAGGTCGATGACGTCGACCAGCGGAACGGAGCGAAACGTCAACAGCGGTTCGGCGTCCTCGGGCGCGACGGCGTTCCGGTAGCCGCCGTCGAAGCGACCGCCCGACTCACGCCACAGCGAGGTGAAGAGTCCGAACACGAATGCATTGTGATCGAGCGCGGTGCGATCCATCGCATAACGGTTGCAGCCGCGCGGAAACCGGCCGCTGAAGGTCATCCGGTCGATCGCCTCGTTGGCCGAAATCGTGATACCGCGCTGGAACCCGCGGCAGCGGCCGGGGCGCAACGCGATCCGGTTGTCAACCTCGAGATTGCCGAGCGGCGGGTCCAGCCAGACCCGCACGCTGCCCGAGTCGAACTCCGGCTCGAACCAGTAGCGGACGACCTTGAAGTTCATCAAGAGGGCGTTGGGGACGACGTTGTAGGCGCGGAGCGGCTGCTGGTCGAAAGCGGCGGGATCTTCTTCCTCGACCTCGAAATAGCTGTCGTCGATGAGCAGGTCGCCCTCGATATCGTGTATGCCGGTCTGGCGCACCTGGCGCAGCAGCTGCCAGACGCGCTCGGTGACCAGGTAAGGGTCGCCGTAGCCTTTGAGCAGCAGGTCGCCCCGCAGCCGGCCGGCCTCGACGTCGCCCATCGCATACACCTCGGTGGGCCAGGTATACGACGGCCCCAGCACGTCGAGCGCGACCAGGGTCGTGAGCAGCTTGATCGTCGATGCCGGGTTCCGCGGTGTGTCGGGCAGCCACTCGAGCACGGTTTCGTCGGCCGCGAGGTCGTGCACGACCACGCTCAGCGTGGCGGCGGGCACACTGCGGACTGCGAGCGCGCGCTCGACCGGCGGCGGCAGGGCGTCGTTGGTTGCCGCCGCCGGCAGCGGCAGCAACAGGCACCACGCGACGAGGGTGCGACGGAACCGGTTCATCGCGGTTTCTTGATACCCCAGCTGCGGATCCGGTCCGCCAGCGTCGTCGGCCGCAGGCCCAGGAGTTCGGCCGCGCCTTCGGGCCCCGACACGCGCCAGCCGGTCTTTTCGAGGGCCGCAACGGCATTGCTCTTTTCGAATTCGCGCATCTCTTTCTCGGTCAGGATCCTGCCGGGCTCGGCGGGCGGGCTCGGTCCATCGTCAGCGGATTCTGCGATCTGCGCCATCGAGAGATCAAGCCGGAGCACGTTGCCCCGCGACAGGATGACGGCCCGCTCGATCACATTTTTCAGCTCGCGCACGTTGCCGGGCCAGCTGTAGTCCTTGAGCTGCCCGGCCTGTGCCCGCGTCAGTTTCAGCGCCGGCTTGCCGAAGTCGGCTGCCGAACGCTCGAGGAAGAACTGCGCGAGCTGGATGATGTCGTCGCCACGTTCGCGAAGCGGCGGCACCTCGACGGGGAACACACTGAGCCGGTAAAAAAGGTCCTCGCGGAACTCCCCTTCTACGATCAGCTCCTCGAGGTCGTGGTTGGTGGCGGCGATCACGCGCACGTCCACCGAGCGCGTCACGTCGTCGCCGACCCGCTCGAATTCGCTTTCCTGCAGCACGCGCAGCAGCTTGCCCTGCAGCTCGAGCGGGATCTCGCTGATCTCGTCCAGGAAGATCGTGCCGCCATCGGCCAGCTGGAAGCGTCCGACGCGGTCCCTGTGCGCGCCGGTGAAAGCGCCCTTCACGTGACCGAAGAACTCGCTCTCGAACAGTTCCTTCGGGATCGACGCACAGTTCACCTTGACCAGCGGGCCTTCGGCGCGGGGGCTGCGCGCATGGATCGCGTGCGCGACCAGTTCCTTGCCCACGCCGGACTCGCCATGCAGCAGCACGCTGGCGGGTGTCTCGGCAACCGCCTCGACCCGTTTGAGCATCTTCTTCAGCGCGGGACTGGTGCCGATGATCCGCCCGAAGTTCATCGCGATATTGACTTCTTCGCGCAGGTAGTCGCGTTCCCGCTCCAGCTCTTCGCGAAGGCGCGCGTTCTCGGCGAGCGTGGCCCGGAGTTCGCGCTCTGCCCGGTTGCGGGCCGTGACGTCCTTCGACGCGACGAGCAGGCGATCCACCTTGCCCGCCGCATCGCGGTGCGAGATCGCCGAGACGATCAGCTCGAGGATCCGGCCGTCCTTCGTCACCATGCGGCGTTCCGCGTTGTTGAAGTCGCCGCCGCTGATGATCTCGCGCAGCCGGTCGGTGTCGAACACCGCGCGCTCCTCGGGCGCGAAAAAGTCCGTGATCAGGCGCCCGATCACCTCGTCCCGCTCGTAGCCCAGCTTCTGGAGCCAGTGGTCGGTCACCGTAACGATGCGGCCTTCGCCGTCGACCGTATGCAACATCGCCGGCGTCGACCGGTACAGCGTCCGGTACTTGATGTTGGCCCTGGCCTGGTCCGAGATCTCCGTGTACACCGCGATCGTCTGCAGGAAGCGGCCGGCCGCGTCGTGGCCGACGACCGAGTTGGTCAGGCACTCGACCACCTCGCCGTTTTGGGACACGAATTCCACCGGCTTGTCGGTGATCCGCCCGGTGCGCCGCAGCGCCGGCAGGAACTCCTTCTCGATGCGCTCGGCCGACTCGCCGGTGACGAAGTCCCGGGGCCTTCGGCCCAGCATGTCCTCGCGGGCATAGCCGAGCCTCGCCAGCAGCGCGTCGTTGACGTCCCGGTAGCGGCCGTCGTCGCCGATGGACGTCGCCATGACCGGCGCCTTGCGGAACAGCCATTCGTAATCGGACTTCGCGTTCACGGCGCGATCGTATACGAAATTCCGTAAATAGGCCTACGATTTTTCGTAATTTACGAAATTCCGTAAGCGCATGATTTTTCCTAACTTATTGTTTCGCAAGTATTTGTGAAGTTGGCACGGCTCGTGCAGTAAGGGAGCCAGGTAGCAATTGTCGGGCAGCCCAAGCGCTGCTCCAAGCGGAAGAAGGATTTTCTTATGAACAGCAAGAACGTAATCAACGGGCTCGCCGTACTGGGCGCGATCGTGGTCATGGTCGGCGTGATGTTCGCCGCCACGTCCGCCCTCGCGGACGAACCGGCAGGCGCCGGTGCACCTTACGAGGCTGCCGGCGGCAGCACTGCCGCGGAGCGGAGTCGTGACGCGGCGTCACAAGCGCACGAGGCCGCGGCAGCCGAAGCGGCGGCGCGAATTGCTGCGTCGAACCGGTTCGACCTTGATATCCGGTTTTTCGACCACAGGTCGGTGACGATCGCGGACGGCCGCTAGGCCGGACGACGGTATCCCCCCTCCGGCGGCGGTCCGGCCAGGACTCTCTCCCCCCGAACCTGGCCGGCACTGCCACCGGAACTGCCCGGCAGGACGGCCGGGCGAAAAGGACCAGGACGGTCCGGCGGCACCCCCCTGCCGCTTTGCTCGAGGGCGCCGGAGATGACTCCGTGTCGGAGTTACCCGTGGATCGAGATCTGTCGATTACGGATCTTCGGCGCCCTTTTTTTGCTTCACGGTTCGACGCGATCGCGGTGTTTCTCTGCACGGCGGCCGAAGGAATTCGAAGCCTGCTCGCTGATCGTCCGGCGCACCCTGGCCAGCCAGAGACGGGCCCAGGTGAACTCGATGCTCAGAATGGCCAGGCCGACCGGGATCACGACGAATGCCGGCCCGGGCGTGACGATCATCACGAGCCCGAGCAGCAGCACGGTCGTGCCGACGACGGCGACGACGATTCGCCGCGCCATCTTGTATGTCAAATCGAAAGCTCTTCTGAACACGCCCGGAGACTCGGAATGAACTGCGCGCGGGCGCCGATCGCACGCTGCAGCCCGTAGAGGATACACTAGGCACCCGTTAACCATTGTGACACCCAGAACACCGGCCAGGTTGCATGAAGATGCTCGCAGTCACGGCAGCCATGCTGCTCCTCACATTCGTCGGGAGTCCTGACGGCGGTTCGGGCGTGCGCGTCGGCGTCGACGCAAAACCCGCCCGCATCGAAATCCCCGAACAGGCGCCGGGCCGGCTCATGCTCCGGCTGCCGGCCCTCGAATTCCCGTTTCGCCTGGCTCCGCGCTGCCCGCGGGGCATGACCTTCGACTCCCTGTCCATCGCCATCGCGGACTCGCGCCATCTCTATCGGGCCGACGCATTCGAGGGTGCGACCGCCATCGAGACCCTGCTGGCCGTCCCCGCCGCGCAGGTCGCGCCGCTGCCGCTGGAAAACGTTTGCACGGCGGGCGATCCGGATGCCCCCCGCTCCACACTGGTCCCGGGCGTCCTGACCGCGCATGCGTCGCTCTACTGCGTCCACGCGGCCGGCGAGTTCGTGCAGTACGACGCGCTGAGCCTGGCCGTCGAACTGGCCTGCCCGGCCCCGGCCGCCCCGGACGAAGACTAGTCGGCGGGATTGAGCGTCCGGGCCAGGAAAGCGAGGGTCCGGGCCCAGGCGTCTGCCGCTGCCTCTGCGTCGTAATTATTGCCCGTCGGATTCGCGAAAGCGTGCCCCGCCCCCGGATACACGTGTATCTCGTGCGGTTTGTCCAGGCGTTCCAGTGCCGCCTCGAATGCCCGTACGGAGTCGACGCTGATGCCGCGGTCTGCGGCGCCGAACAGCCCGAGTATCTCCGCCTCGACGGGTTTTAGCTTTTCGTCGTCGGCGGTCACCTGGCCGTAGTAGATGACGGCGGCATCGAGTTCGCCACCGAGCAGCGCCGCGGCATTGAGCGACCAGCCACCGCCGAAACACCAGCCGAGCGAGGCCACGGCCGGCGCACCGGCCGTGGCCGTCAGGAAATCGTGCGCGCTGCGGATATTCTCTTCGGCCACCGTCGGCTTTTCCACGACCGTCGTCATCAGCTCCCGCGCAGCGCCGGGGCTGTCCGCCGTCTTGCCGCCGTACAGGTCCACGGCCAGTACGATATAGCCCTCGCCGGCGAGGCGTTCGGACATCGTGCGGACGTTGTCGTTGAGCCCCCACCACTCGTGGATGACGAGTATCGCCGGCAGCGGCTCGATCATGTCGGCGGGGAATACGAAATAGCCGTAGACCAGTTCGTCGTTGATCTCGGCGTAGGGCAGGCGCTCCCCGACAACCTCGCGACGCGGCGCGGGCAGCGTGCCGGGGCTGGGATCGCTGGTGTCGGCGGCGTGCTCGCGGGCCATCGCCTCGACATTCCGGCGCGCCTCGTCCGTGCCCGACGCCGGCGCACCCGACTCGCCGCCGCAACCGGCGACGAGCAAGGCAGCGAGGATGCCGGAGAGAAATGCGGGGACCGGGCGACGTGCGTTCAACTTGTCGGGCATCGCAACGACCTTGTCAGGCTCATCATCGAAGGACGGCTAGTGTAATCGAAAAACCGCCGGCCGGGCCAAGCCGCTTGCGGGCACGCCCGCGCTCGCCCCGCCGCGCGTTCCGCATTAGACTGCGGCACACCTTCCCCGCGAATCCCGGAGCGCCGCCAGATGGGCCTGCTGCAGGAAGCCATCATCTATCTTCTCGCCGCCATCCTGATGGTGCCGATCAGCCGGCGCCTGGGATTCGGCTCGGTACTCGGCTATCTCGCGGCAGGTATCGTCATCGGGCCATACGGATTCGGCCTGATCCACGATCCGGAACACATCCTGCACTTCGCGGAACTCGGCGTCGTCCTGCTGCTGTTCATCGTCGGTCTCGAGCTGCAGCCTTCGCGACTCTGGGTGCTGCGCAAGATGGTCTTCGGTCTGGGTTCGGCGCAGGTCATCGTCAGCGCGGCGGCCATTGCGGGGCTGGGGGCCGCGTTCGGCCTCGCCATGCGCCCGGCCATCGTCGTGGGCCTGATCCTCGCGCTCTCGTCCACCGCCTTCGTCCTCCAGATGCTCGCCGAACGCCGTGAACTGACCGCGGCGCACGGTCGCGCAGCGTTCTCGATCCTGTTGTTCCAGGACCTGGCCGCGATCCCGCTGATCGCTTTGCTGCCGATGCTGGGCACCGGCGCCAGCGGGGGCTTCGAACCGGCAGAGGCCGGTATCATGGCGCTGACGATCGTCGGGCTGGTCGTCGGCGGCCGCTACCTGCTCCGGCCGGTACTTGCGATTGCCGCCGGCTCGCGCACGCCGGAGATTTTCACGGCGACGGCACTTTCGGTGGTCCTCTGTGCCGCGCTGCTGATGCAGCTGGCCGGCATGTCGATGGTACTCGGCGCGTTTCTGGCGGGAATGCTGCTCGCTGACTCCGAGTACCGGCACCAGCTCGAGGCCGACATCGCGCCCTTCAAGGGGCTGCTCCTCGGACTGTTTTTCATCGCGGTCGGCATGTCGGTGAATCTCGGCCTGCTCACGGCCGAACCGCTGGAGATCGCCGTGATCGTCGTCGCGCTGATGGCGGCGAAGGCCATCGTGCTCGTACCCCTCGCACGGCTGTTCGGGATGTGCGACCGGCGCGCCGCGTTGCGGCTCGCCGCCATCATGTCGCAGGGCGGCGAATTTGCCTTCGTCCTGTTCGGCATCGCCGCACGCGAAGGCATCCTGCCCGTTGCGCTGACTGACGAACTCGTCCTCGCCGTCGCGGTCTCGATGTTGCTGACACCGTTCATCTACCTGGTCAACGAGGCGCTGGGCAGGCGCATCGACGCAAGCGAGGAACCCGCGTACGACGTGATCGAGGACGAGCACAACGAAGTGCTGATCGCCGGCTTCGGGCGGGTCGGTCAGATCGCGGGCCGCATCCTGCGCACGGTCGGCAGGTCCTTCACGGCACTGGAGATCGACTCGACCCAGGTCGACGTCGTCCGCCGCTACGGCAATATCGTGCACTACGGCGACGCGTCACGCCCGGATGTCCTGCGTGCCGCCGGTGCCGAGCATGCGAGGATCTTCGTCCTTGCGATCGACGATATAGAGGCCTCCGTCCGCACGGCGGAAGTCGTGACCCGCGAATTTCCGCACCTGAAAATCATCGCGCGTGCCCGCAACCGCCGCCATGCTCACTGGCTGATGGATCTGGGCATCGAGCACGTCTTCCGCGAGACGCTGCTCTCCAGTATCGCGATGGCGGAGCGCGTGCTCGAGACAACCGGCCTGCCTGCGGAGGAAGCCCGCCGCATCGCCGAGTCGTTCCGCGAACGCGACTCCCGCCTGCTTGTCGAGCAGCACGCGATCCATCATTCGGAGGAAAAGCTCATCCAGAGCGCAAGGGATACGGCAGCGGAACTCGAGACATTGTTCAGCGATGCCACGCGCGTGGAGCGCGAATGATCATATCCGGCTAGCGCCAGTCATCGTCGTCTTCCCACTCGCGGAGCTTGCTCTTGTCGACGGCGCGCCACTGCTCGTCGCTCTGTTTCATGTAGTGCCGGACTTTTGCGAGGACGTACACGACGACGATCACGACGATCGCAACGGCGACCCAGAAACCACCGGGCATGGCAATTTTCCTGTCGTTGGGGCGGTCGCTTCAGTTTACCATCGGCGCTTTGTGCGCCTGTGACGGTTGTCCCGATGCCTGCTCCAGCGCCATCCAAGAATCCGCTGCGCCGCGCCATCGCCTTTGTCGCGGAATCGCTCAAGGACACCGATCGCGATTTCACCCGCGGCCCGGTTTCGAGCGCGCTCGGGCTGCTCGCAATCCCGATGATGCTCGAAATGTCGATGGAGTCCGTGTTCGCGATCGTCGACATCGCGTTCGTCGCACAGCTCGGCACCGACGCGATCGCGGCCGTCGGGCTTACCGAGGCCGTTGTCACTGTCCTGTTCGCCGTTTCCATCGGGCTCGGCACCGGCGTGACCGCGATGGTCTCCAGGCGTATTGGCGAGAAGGACCCGGAGGCCGCTTCGCGGACGACGGGTCAGGCGCTGATTGTCGGCGCGCTGTTCTCTTTGGCCATCGGCTGGGCGGGCATCGCCTGGGCCGGCGACATCCTGCGCATGATGGGTGCGAGCGACGGCGTCGTCGAGATCGGCAGCGGCTATACGGCGGTCATTCTCGGTGGCTCGGCCAGTATCCTGTACCTCTTTCTGCTGAATGCCGCGTTCCGCGGGGCCGGCGATGCCTCGGTCGCGCTGCGCTCGCTGTGGCTGGCCAACGGGCTCAACATCGTGCTCGACCCCTGCCTGATCTTCGGTCTCGGCCCGTTCCCCGAAATGGGCGTGACCGGGGCCGCGGTGGCAACGACGATCGGCCGCGGTACCGGGGTCGCCTACCAGCTCTGGTTCCTGTTCGGTCCGCGCGGCCGGCTCAAGGTCCTGCCGCGGCACCTGCGCATCGATCCGCCGCTGATCTGGCGCATGCTGCGCATCTCGGCCGGCGGTGTCGGGCAGTTCCTGATCTCGACGTCGAGCTGGATCGTCATCATGCGCGTCGTGGCCCTGTACGGGAGCGCGGCGATCGCCGCCTACACGATCGCGCTCCGGCTGCTCGAGTTCGTCTGGTTGCCGGCCTGGGGCCTCGGCAATGCGGCGGCAACCCTGGTCGGCCAGAGTCTCGGGGCCGGCAAACCGCAGCGGGCGGCGGCGGCGGCGTGGCGGGCAGCCAAATACAACACGATCTTCCTGACCGCGGTCGGCGCCGTCGTCATCGCCGTTGCGCCGGGCATCGCGGCGCTGTTCTCCGCCGACCCCGACGTCGTGCGCGTCACGATCAGCTGCCTGCGCATCCTGGGCGTCGGCTTCCCCATGTACGCGGTCGGCATGATCATGGTCCAGGCCCTGAATGGTGCGGGCGACACGCGCACGCCGTCAGCCCTGAACCTCGTCTGCTTCTGGCTGACCCAGATACCGCTCGCCTACTGGCTCGCGACCGGTCTCGGCCTCGGTCCGAACGGGGTATTTCTCTCCATAGTCGTCTCCGAGTCGCTGCTCACGGTACTCTGTGTCATTGTCTTCCGGCGCGGGCGCTGGCAGCGGGCGATTGCCTGATGCGTTCGGTGACCGCGCTCCATGCCTGGCAGGAACGGGGAGCATCCGGCGCATGACGGAACCGCCGCTGATCGAATTTCACAATGCCACGATCTGGCGCGGGACGACGCGGGTATTCGATCGCCTGAACCTGTCGATCGCACAGCACGAGCGTGTTGCGATCCTCGGGCCCAACGGTTCCGGCAAGACCACGCTGTTGAAGACGATCACGCGCGAACTCTACCCGGTCGTCCGGGACGATGCCTGGGTACGCATCCTCGGCAGGACGCAGTGGAACGTCTGGGACCTGAGGCGCCATATCGGCGTCGTGTCGCCCGACCTCGAACGCCGCTACACGAGTCACACGACCGCGCTCGAGGTGGTCGTATCCGGCTACCATTCGAGCATCGGCGTCCACGGCACGCTCGCCCGGCGCGTGACCGCCGGGCAGCGGCAACGCGCCGCCGCCGTCCTCGACGCGCTGGGCATCGGCGCCCTGGCCGGTACGCCGCTCGGATCGATGTCGACCGGCGAACGGCGCCGCTGCCTGCTCGGCCGCGCGCTGGTCCACGAGCCCCGGACGCTGGTCCTCGACGAACCCACGGCAGGCCTCGATCTCGCGGCCGCCTTCACGTACCTGGCAACGTTGCGCGAACTCACGGCCACCGGCCACGACATCGTGATCGTCACCCATCACCTGAACGAGATTCCGCCCGAGATCGGGCGTGTCATCGTGCTCGACCGGGGCCGCATCGTCGCCGACGGACCGCGGTCCGCCGTGCTGACCGGCGAACTCCTGAGCGCGGTTTACCGGACGCCCGTCGCGGTCGCCCGGGTCGACGGCTACTATCTCGCCTATCCCGGCCTGCAGAAGGAGCAATGCGCAAAAACGTGACCGACTCGGCTGCATTGCGCCACAAAAAGGCTACGCTCGGCACATGCTTATGTTCATTCGGGCAATCGCGACGAGCCTGCCGCTGATCGCGCTGCCGGCGCTGGCGGCGCAGCCCGCGGTCGCGACGGGCATCACGACGGTCCGGCCGGCCCTGTTCTGCTTCGCCCTCGCCGCGGCGCTGCTGCTCGCACTCGTGTTCCGTTCCACGGCCGGTCACCTCGTCGGTATCGCAACGTCGAAACTGGGCGAGCTCCGGATCCGGCGCGTACTGCAACAGCGCAGCCGCGACGTGCTGCATCGCGCGATCCTGCCCGGTGCCTACGGCGGCCTGACCCGCATCGATCACGTCGTGCTGACTTCGGGCGGCATCCTCTGCATCCAGACGAAACACTACAACGGACTCGTATTCGGCGGCGCGGAAGAACCACAGTGGACCAATGTCGACGGCACGGTGCGCCGCAGGTTCCTGAATCCGCTGATCCAGAACGAGGGGCGCTGCCGGGCGCTGGGCAAGATAGTGCCCGACGTTCCGGTCGCGAACCTGGTCGTGTTTACGGGCGCCGTTGAATTCCCGTCGCCGCCGCCGGACAACGTGATCCACGTCTCCCGGCTCGACAGCTATATCGCCAGGTTCGTCTTCGGCCCCAGCCGGGTCGAGGACTGGGATGCGGCCTGGTTGTCCGTCAAATCGTCCGTGCTCACGGACGAAGCATCAGAGAAGGACCTCGCGGCCCAGATCGCCTGACGGACCCTCACGGTCCTTTGTTTTATACTCGGCGCTCGTTTCAGAGCGGCCGAGCCCCACATCATGCAGAATCCCGACGCCCTCGTTTCGTCTCCGCTCGGCGTGCTCGCCGTGCTGATTTTCGTAGCGGCATTCTTTTTCATGCTCGAACAGCGGACCAGCGCGAAACTCTTCAACTACGTACCGCCGCTTCTGTTCATCTATGCGACGCCCGTGTTCCTGAACAACTTCGGCGTCATCCCGTCGGACTCCGTCATTTACTCGGGCCTGAGCGCCGTCGCGCTGCCCGCGTTCATCGTGCTGATGCTGATCAAGGTCAACGTGCCGGCCGTCGTCCGCGTCATGGGCAAGGGCGTACTCGTCATGCTGATGGGCACGGCCGGCGTCGTGGTCGGCTGCGTGGTCGCCTACCTGGTCGTGCACGGCGCCCTGTCGGACGACGCCTGGAAAGGCTACGGCGCACTGGCGGGCAGCTGGATCGGGGGCACGGCCAACATGGCAGCCACGGCGGAGATGCTCGGCACCTCGGAGGAGCAGTTCGGGCTCGCCGTCATCGCGGACAACGTCGTCTACATCGTCTGGCTGCCGCTGCTCCTGATGTCGCGCGACTTCGCCGACCGCTTCAATCGCTGGGCGCGCGTGCCCCCCGAGCGCATCGCGCAAATGGATGCCGCGGCAGAGCTGCACGTCGAGGACGAGACGCCGCCGACGATGCCGCAATACCTCTTCATCTTCGCGACAGCGATGGGCGTCACCTGGGCTGCCACGGCGTTCGCCCCGTCCATCGCGGGCGGCATCGAGGCGTCAGCCCCGGGCCTCGCCGGCATCTTTTCGGAATCGACCGTGCGCATCCTGCTCGTCACGACGATCGCGCTCGCGCTCTCGGCGACGCCGGTGTCGAACCTGCCCAATACGACGGCGATGGGCACGGCGCTGATCTACGTGTTCGTCGCCGGCATGGGCGCGCGAGCGTCCGTCAGCGGGCTCGCCGAGGCGCCGATGTTCGTGCTCGGCGCGTTCATCTGGATCGCGATCCACGGGCTGTTCTGCCTGGCGGGCGCATGGCTGTTCCGGGTCGACGTCCACAGCGTCGCGATCGCCTCGGCGGCGAATATCGGCGCTGCAGCCTCGGCGCCTATCGTCGCCGCGCACCACCGGCCGAGCCTCGTCCCTGCGTCCATCCTGATGGCGCTACTGGGCTACGCGCTCGGCAACTACCTCGCGCCACTGGCGGGCCACCTCGCCCGGATCGTCGCCGGCCAGTAGTGAAAAGGACGGCTGCGCGAACCGCGACCGGCATCGTGCCCGCCAGCCCGCCCGGGTGATATCTTGCAGAGATGGTGAAGCGCTTCCTCGAAACCGCCAGGGCCTGGACGGCGCGCCTCGTGATCGGCCTTGCGGGGCTGATCCTTTTCTGCACGATCGTGATCGCCTGGGCGCTCAGCGCGAGACCGGCGCTCGAGGACCTCACCTGGGTGCCGCCTGCCCCGGTCGAGGCCGACGCCGGCAGCGTGACGGTAACCTGGCTCGGCGTCACGACGCTGTTGTTCGACGACGGCGAGACCCAGATCCTGATCGACGGCTTTTTCTCGCGCCCGTCGCTCGCCGACGTCGTGTTCCGCGTGCCGGTCGAGAGCGACGTGGCCCAGATCAACCGGGTCATGGACGAGTACGACATGCGCCGGCTGGCGGCGATCATCCCGGTTCACTCGCATTTCGACCACGCGATGGACGTGGGTGCGATCGCGAACCGCAGCAACGCATCGATCCTCGGCTCGGAGACGACCGCGATGATCGCGCGCGGGGCCGGTGTCCCCGAAGACCAGATCGTCGTCGTCGAGGACGGCGATCGATTTCCCTTTGGCGCATTCACGGTGACGATACTGGCGTCGGCGCATGCGCCCATCGGCTGGGGCGGCTCGGTGCCGCTGGCGGGATCCGTCACGGCACCGCTCGTGCCGCCGGCGCCCGTCACTGCCTACCGTGAGGGTGAAAGCTATACGATCCTCGTCGCCCACGCGGAGGGACAGACGCTGATCCAGGGCAGTGCCGGTCTCGTCGACCGCTCGCTACGGAACGTCCGTGCGGACGTCGTCATGCTCGGCACATTCGGGATCGCCGGGCTGGGCAACGACTACGCGCGGAAGTACTGGCAGACTTTCGTGACACGCACCGGCGCGCGGCGCGTGTTCCCGATCCACTTCGACGACTACACGAAGCCCTTCGGGCATACAGAGCCCTTCCCGCGCGTGATCGACGACTTCGCCGACACGGTCCGGCTCCTCGAGAACCTCCGGCAGATATGGGACACCGACACGCGCGTCTACCTGCCCGTGTTCGGCGAGCCGATCGTGCTCTACGCGCCCGCGGCGCCCGAAGCCTGAGGGTCGACAAGGTCCGGAAATATCTCCGCCAGCGTGATGCGGCCCGCCGCCAGTGCCTGTTTGTCGGTCCGGGCAAGCCGGCGCAGGCGGTATTCGATCCTGCCCGCAAGCCCGCGGTCGCCGACGGGCTCGCTCCAGGCCAGCTCGAGCGGTCCCTTGCCGCGCAGGAACCTGGAGCCGCGGCCACCGGCGTGTTGCTCGAGCCGGCGGGTCACGTCGAGCGTGATGCCGGTGTAGAGATCTCCGCTGGCGCAGCGAATCAGGTACACGTGCCAGGCGTTGCCGGCCGTCGCCACCATTCAGGCATTGCCGCCGGTCAGCGCGTCGCCGAGCACACGGAATGCGCCCTGCTCGATGCTCTCGCCGTTCTCCGGCGTCTCGGCATAGGTGAGCACGAGTTCTTCCGCGCCGCCGAGCGCTTCGGCCGGCTCGTTCAATTTCAGCCTCAGCATCCCGTTGCCCAGCGTCGCCTCGCGGATCAGGCCGTGCCCGCCGAACTGGCGTTCGTTCACCTCGATGTAGGTCGACTCGTCGAAGTCGGGCTCGATCGTCCGCATCAGCAGCAGGTAATCGTCGATGTCGCCGTCATCGTTCGTGCGCGCAAAGAACAGCATCGTCGTGTTGTCGCGCACGTCGAAGGCGACGGTGTCGTAATGGCGGCTATGGGACATCGGTACTCCTGGCCCGCTTGGACCTGCCCAGTCTACGCGATCCCCGCCGGCGGCGTCACATCGTCGCCTTGCCGCGGCGAGCGGTCTGGAGTACCGTCTCGTCTCTGTCACGAGGGCAATGCATGAGCAGTCAACGGATTCGCAAGTTGCTCACCGAGCTCGAGCGCGAACTGGAAGCGACCTCCGACGTCGACCCGGAAACCAGGCGTCTCCTGCGCGAGATCGACGACGACATCGAGCGTCTGACCGGCGACGACCCGTCGGCGCTCGACCGTGCCAAGGAGCTCGAATCGCGTTTTGCGGCCCACCATCCGATCGCGGCACGCATCGCCCGCGAACTCGCCGACATGCTGGCAAAAATGGGGGTGTGACGATCGGCACCTGGTCCGGCAGCTGCTACTGCAGGGCGATCGGGTTCCGCTACGAAACCGCACTGTCCCCCGCGGAATGGTCCGTTCGCGCCTGCCAGTGCGGCTTCTGCCGCAAACACGACGCGCTGTCGGTATCCGACCCGGGCGGCAGCGTGAGTTTCTCGGCCGCCGAGCCGGGCGCCCTCGTGCGCTACCGCTTCGGGCTGAAGACGGCGGACTTCCTGCTGTGCCGGAACTGCGGCGTTTACGTCGGCGCGGTGATCTCCGCTCCGGCGGGCCGGTTCGGCATCATCAACCTGCATGCGCTCGACGAGCCACCGGCCGGACTGCGGGCTGCACAACCGGTCAGCTACGACGGTGAATCGACGACCGGCCGGACCGGGCGGCGCGCCGAACGCTGGACGCCGGTCACGGACCTGCCGCGCGAATAGGTTTACCTGGTCGCGGACCGGGGTTACGATGCGCGCCGTCCCGCCGGGGACCGGCCCCGGCAGCCACAGAGAGCAGCATGTCAAGAGCAACCCGAATCGACGGCAAGGCCAGGGCCGCCGAGCTGTCCGCAGCGATCACGCGTGAAACCGCTGCCCTCGCAGCCGAGCACGGTATCCGGCCCGGACTGGCCGTCGTCATCGTCGGCGAGGACCCAGCGAGCCAGGTCTACGTGCGCAACAAGCAGCGCACGGCCGAGGCCTGCGGGTTTCACTCCCTGCGTCACGCCCTCCCCGCCGACGTCGCACAGGACGAACTGCTGGGACTCGTCGCAGACCTGAATGCCGACACGTCGATCCACGGCATCCTCGTGCAACTGCCGCTCCCCGGCCACCTCGACGAGCGGGAAGTCACGCAGGCCATCTCGCCGGCGAAGGACGTCGACGGGTTTCACTTCGTCAACATCGGCAAGCTCACGTCCGGCCACACCGGCGATGCCTTCGTCCCCTGCACTCCAGCCGGCTGCATCCTGATGATCGAGGACCGGCTGGGCAACGATTTGTCCGGGCTGGACGCGGTCGTCATCGGGCGCTCGAACATCGTCGGCAAGCCCATGGCGAGCCTGCTGCTCGAACGCAACGCGACGGTCACGGTGACGCACAGCCGCACGCAGAACCTGCCCGAGGTGGTGCGGCGGGCAGACATCGTCGTCGCGGCCGTCGGCCGCGCCAACATGGTCAAGGGCACCTGGATCAAGCCCGGTGCCGTGGTCATCGACGTCGGCATCAACCGCATCGAGGTCGAGGTGGACGGCGAGACGAAGTCGCGCCTGACCGGGGACGTCGAGTACGAGAGCGTTGCCGAGGTGGCCGGCGCCGTCACGCCGGTTCCTGGCGGCGTCGGGCCCATGACGATCGTGATGCTGATGGCGAACACGCTGCGCGCCGCGCGGCTCGCCGCAGGCCTCGCGCCCGCCTAGTCCTCGCTGCCGTCCAGCTTGTCGATGGCGACGGGCAGCAGGCGGAAGCGGAACGTCCGGCAGGTTTTGATACCGGACAGGATCTTGTCCCGCGGCACCGGCAGGTAGGTGGACGCCCGGGCGGCGAGGATGGCCGGCCGTTCGAAAATGCGGTTGCTGCTGCGCCGGACCCGGACCCGTGACGTCCTGCCCTCGTGATCGACGTTGAAGCAGACCTGCACATCGCCCTCGACGCGTTCCCGGCGCGCCTTTTCCGGGTAAACCGGCACGACGGTGTTGAGCGGCATGCGCCCGCCGCTGTCGAGAAGGTGCGTCACGCTGGTGTCGTCCTGGGCAAAGGCGAGACCCGCCACGAGCACGAGCGCGCAAAACGCGAGTCCCCGATAGCGCTCAGTCCGCATCGGGATCGGCCGGCGGCTGCCGGCGGTCGTCGATCACGATGGCCGGCGCGACGGGTTCGACCGCGTCGCGCCACATCGTGCGGACGGCCTTCAGCGTCCGGGCATTGGGCGCAAGGGCCTCGGCCCTGACGAGGTCGGCATCGGCTTCCGCGAAGCGCTGCATCTTGACGTAGACCAGTGCGCGGTTGCTGTAGGCGCGCCAGTTGCGGTCCGTTTGCTCTATGACCCGGTTGCAGTAATCCAGCGCCGTTTCGAGGCGGCCGAGCATCACGTAGCCGGCGCAGAGGTTCGACCAGCCGGTCTGGCGTTCGCGCACCGACGCCGCCTGGGACAGGCCGATGAGCGTCAGGCGTACCCCTTCCTCGGCGTCGCCCGCGAGCAGCGCCGTCGCGCCTTCCTGCAGGGACGGGTTGGACGGGCCGATCACGGTACGGTTGTCCTGGCCGGATGCCGCCGGCGGTGCAAGGAGGCAAAGCACCGCGGCGAACCCGGCGAGGTTCGATGTCGTTACGCCCGGGGATCTCGCTCCGCGTTGCGTACCGGCCTCCTCAGGCCGCCAGGTGCCTGGTGAAATGCGCGAGCGTGCGCTCCCACGCCAGCTTCGCCGCATCCTCGTCGTAGCGCGGCGTGGTGTCGTTGTGAAAGCCGTGATTTGCGCCTTCGTACATGTAGGCGACGTACTCCTTGCCCGCCGCCTTGAGCGCCGCCTCGAACGCGGGCCAGCTCGCATTGACCCGGTCGTCGAGCCCGGCGTGGTGGTACATCAGCGGCGCCTGGACCCGCACGGCATCGGCGGGGTCCGGGTGGCGGCCGTAGAATGGTACGCCGGCGGCGAGCCCCGGCAGCCGGACCGCGAGCCGCTGCACGACGCCCCCGCCGTAGCAGAAACCCACCGCGCCGACCTTGCCGGTGCAGTCGGGATGACTCTCGAGGTAAGCAACGGCTGCGACAAAATCTTCGAACATCTCATCGCCGTCGCGCTCGCGCTGCAGCGCACGGCCGTCGTCGTCATTGCCCGGGTAGCCGCCGAGCGGCCACAGTGCGTCCGGGGCGAAGGCGATGAATCCTGCGACCGCCAGGCGCCGGGCCACGTCTTCGATATAGGGATTCAGCCCGCGGTTTTCGTGAACGACGACCACGCCGGGCAGCTTGTGCTCGATCGTCGCAGGCCGCGCGAAGAGGCCGCGCATCTCGCCGGCGCCCTGCGGCGATGCATACAGCTTGTAATCGGTCGTGATCGACGGATCGTCGGGCGCGACCTGCTGCGCCAGCGCATAGTCCGGGCTCAGGCTTGCGAGCACCGATGCCGCGGTGACGCCGGCAGCCGTGAACGCGGCCGCGCGGTCGAGAAACTGGCGCCGCGTGAGCTTGCCGTGCACGTAGCCGTCGAAGAGTTCGAGGATGCGCTGATCGTATTCGGGTTTCCTAGCCACTGATGTAATGCTCCAGTTGTTGGATTTCTTCCTGCTGATCGGAAATGATCGCCTCGACCAGGTCCCCGATCGAAATGACGCCGACCACCTTGTCGTCCTCGACGACGGGCAGGTGCCGGCACTTGCGTTCCGTCATCGTGTTCATGCACTGCTTGACCGTCTCACTGCCGTTGGTCGTCAGCACCTCGGTCGTCATGATGTCCGCCACACGCGTGGTCTCCGAAGACCGGCCCTTGATGATCACCTTGCGCGCATAGTCCCGCTCCGAGAGTATGCCCACGAGCCGCTCACCCTCCATGACGACGACGGCCCCGATGCCTTTCTCGGCCATGACCCGGATCGCATCGAGTACCGACGCATCCGGGCCGACGGAAATGACGTGCCTGCCTTTCTTTTCGAGCAGGTGATTGACGAGTTTCATTCCACGATCCCCTTTGGCGAGCAATTGCCCGCCGCACATGCCAGTCGCTGGTTTTTACATTCTAGCAGGGGGCTCGACGAGATTTTGCAGCAGCGCCTCGAGCCGCGCCGCCGGATACCAGGTGCCGCCGAGCATCACGCCGTGAATCCGCCGGGTATTCGCGATATCCACCAGCGGATCGGCATCGAGCAGCACGAGATCGGCGTCCCTGCCCTCGGCGACGGCGCCGCCGTTCGTACCCAGGAACGCCGCTACGGCCGTGGTACCCGTCGCCAGCGCCTCGAACGGCGTCAGCCCCGCGCCGACCAGGAATTCCAGCTCGTGGTGCACCGAGAATCCGGGCACGTTGAAGACCTGGGGTGCGTCCGAACCGAGCAGCAGGCCTGCGCCGGCCTCGTGCAGCGCGCGGATCAGCGCGCGCCGGATGCCGATGGCGCGGGCAGCAACGGCCGGGTCGAAGCCGCGCTCGGCGGCGAGCTGCTCCTTCACGCGAACCCATTGCTCGACGACGCGTGCCGGCATGTAGCGCATCTCCGGGCGCTTCGCGAGTTCGGCGGCGGACAGCGCACCGACGCGGTGCTCGAACAGCGCCTCGGTCGGCACGTTCCAGGTGCCGGCCGCGGCGGTCATGGCGGCCAACTTGCCGATCCTGTCCCGCTCGGCGACGACCGCGAGCAGCACGTCGAAAAAACCGCCGAAGCCGCCGCTCGGATCAGCATCGGGCGGTACGAGCGCGACGAGGTAGCCGTCGAGATGATCGATCGTCGTCATGCCGGCCGCGAGCGCCCCTTCGAGTCCCACCGCCGCCGGTACGTGCCCCGCGAACGGCATGCCGAGCTCGGTCGCGGTCGCCGCGATCGCCCCGTATTCCCGCGCCGTCAAACCGGGGTGGATCTTGATGAAATCGTAGCCCGCCGCGAACTGCGCACGCACCTGGCGACTGCCGTCTGCGGGGCTCCGGACCGAATTGCCGTTGAGCGACGGCCCCGCCGTCACGAGCCGCGGCCCGAACCGCCGCCCGGCGGCGATCTCCTCGCGCAGCTCGAGATGCGACGGATGGCCCAGCATGCCCCGGATCAGCGAAACGCCGTTCGCGGCGAACAGCGTCAGGACGCGATCGAGATCGGCGGCCCCGACCTGCGGGACGTGCGCGTGCATTTCCGCGAGACCGGGCACGAGGAAGCGGTCGGTGCCGTCGACGATGACGGCATTCTTCGGTACGGGCGTCACGTCGACGGGCCCGATCGTCCGGATGCGGCCATCGTCGACGACCACGGTCTGCCCCGCGACGACGCCCGTGTCCGTCATCGGAATCACGTTGACGTTGACGAATGCCGTCGGCGCGGCGCTGCCTGCGCCGGTGATGAACAGCAATACCGAGGTCAGCAGGATGCGTCGCATGCGGCCTGTCCTGGCAGCGGATGAATGTGCTTTGATCGTATCGCCACGCGCTGGTTCACTACCGGCCCCTCGCGCGTTCATCCGGGGCGCCCGCCCGCGTCGATCGCCGCCAGCGTTTCGTCACTGACATTGCCGCCGCAGACGATGACCAGGCTCCGCTGGCCCCGGCCCAGCTCCGGATTCCCGGCCAGTGCCGCAAGCGCGACCCCGGCTGCTCCCTCGACGGGCTCCCCGAATTCCGCCCGGTAGCGCTGCATCGCCGCGGCGATCGCCGGCTCGTCCACGAGCAGGAATTCGTCGACGAGACGCCTGACGAGGGGAAAGGTGATCGAGCCGGTTTCGATGCCGCCGGCCGTGCCGTCGGACAGCGTCGGTCCGCTCGGCAGGTCGAGGATGCGCCCGGCGGCAACGGATTCTGCCATCACCGCAGAAGCCGCCGGCTGGCAGCCGTAGAGCCGGATACCCGGCCAGGCGGCCCGCAGCACGCTGCCCACGCCCGAGACGAGTCCGCCGCCCCCGACCGCGATGAAGGCTGCGTCGAATGCGGTTCCCGCCGCGGCAATCTCCACGCCGCAGGTGCCCTGGCCGGCCACGACTTCCGGGTCGTTGTAGGGCGAGACGTAGCACATGCCGTGGTCTGCGGCGAAGGAGCGCGCGTGCTGTTCGGTGTCCAGTCCGTCCACACCGTGGAAGCGAACATCGCCGCCGTAGCGCCGGATCTTCTCGACTTTCGCAGCCGACGTACGCTCGGGCACGAAAATGACGCCCGGCACCCCGAGCTGCCCGAGCGCACAGGCGACGGCGGCGCCGTGATTGCCGCTCGAAGCGGCCACGCAGCCGCGCGCTCGCTCGTCCGGCGGGAGCGTCAGCAGGCGGTTGACTGCCCCGCGCAACTTGAAACTGCCGGTGCGCTGCAGGTTCTCGCGCTTGCACCAGACCTCGCCTCCCACCTTGCTCCCGAGCGATTCGAAACACGTCAGTGGTGTCTCGCGAATCATGCCGGCAATCCGCGGCAGGGCGGCAACTGCAGCGGCCGCGACGCGTTCGACATCGTTGCCCATCGCGCTAGCTTGCGGCAGCCATCCGGTCCCCGCAAGGCGCGCCGTTTGACAATAACGGGCCGACCGGTGCCATTTGGTTGACAGGCACCGGGGGCTCTGCAACGATTCGTGCGTACGCCAAGGGCACACCTGTCGAAAGGCAGGGTCGCAAAGCTTCCGGTCTAAGGGATGTTCCTATGACAGCGGGGTTGCCGAACGACCCGTCCCGGACCCGCGCGGTCCCGACCCGATTCCGTGTCATTGGCCAGGCTCACCCTGCCGGAGACATGGATGCTCGCAACAAACCTCGGGAAGACCGGACGCTTCCGCGTAGAAGACCTGAAGGGCCCGCGTGAACTCAGGCCCACCCACCTGAAAGACCTGCGTCGCTGCCTGGACCCGGCTGCCGGCGCTGCGTTGCCGATCCGGCCGCGGGGCGGCGGTTCCGCCGTGACCGACTGCAACACCACGACCCACGGCACGATCCTCCACACGACGGGACTCGACCGCATCGGTACCGTGGACCCCGAAGCCGGTACGGTCACCGTGCAGGCGGGCGTCCAGCTCGCAGCGCTCGTCGAGCACCTCGCAGAGCAGGGCCTCGAGCTCGCCGGCGGTTTCGAAACCGGCGGGCGCACCGTCGGCGGCGCGATCGCGGCGCCCTGCTTCGGCCCGACGATCGGCGACGCAGCCGGCTTCTTCTCGAGCACGGTCGCAGCGATGAAGGTCGTCACGCCCGACGGGCGCCTGTTGACCATCGGCCCTGACCAGGAGAACTTGCTCGGCGCGCTCAGGATGAGCTTCGGACTCCTCGGCGTCATCTACGAGGCGACGCTCAGGGTACGACCCGCCCGCACGTTCACGGTCAGTCACCGCCGCGTGGACTTCGAAAAGTTCGCGGCGCTGGTCGACGCGCTGTCGAACGGCGACGTCGGCATCAAGTTTTATCTCATGCCTTACCGCGACCGCGTCTATCTCGACCTGAGGCGTTACGACCGGCGTGCCGGCAGCGCGCACCGCGTGCCCTGGCGGATCAAGGACTGGGGCGAAAGTACCGTGCTGCCACACGTGTTCCGCTCGCTCAACCGGGTGATGCCGATCAGGTCCGTCAAGTACAACCTGATCGACACGATCAGCGAAACGACGCAGAGCCTCGTCAATTCCCGCTTCGTTGCGAACGGCAGCAATGCCACCTCGCAGTCCGGGCTCTATCGCCGGCCCGATACGCGACCGGGGCGCCGCCGCGTGCATCGCTCGACCTGGTGTTTCCCCGCCGCGAACTTCTCGGTCGTCGTGCGTGCATTCCGCGACTTCTGCGTCGCGATCTACGAGGATGGCGGCTATCGGCTCGACCTGCCGGCCGTCGGGCACCGGCTGCCCCGCGACCGCGGCGCGATCCTGTCACCGGCGCGGGACGAGGCCATGATCGCGCTGACGGTCGCGTCGACCGATGCGCGGGGCTGGGAGGATTTCGTCATCGATCTCGCCGAGTTCGGCGAGCGCTGGGGCGGCATCCCGCTGGTCAGCCACTCGCGGGCGCTGCGCGCCGAGTACCTGATCCAGACCTATGCCGGCCGGCTGGATTTCTTCCGCCGCCTGCGCCGCCAGCTCGATGCCGACAACCGGCTCCTGAGCCCTTTCCTGGCGCAATTCTGCCAGTAGCGGCAGCAGGCCCGGCCGTTCGTCTCAGTCAAGCGCCGGCGCCATGCGGCGCCGGCCCGTGAATATCGCGGCACAGGCAAGCATCAGCAGTACCGGCCAGCCAAGCGAACCGCCGCCGCGCTCGGTGACGACGACCGTCGTCGTGCCGCCGGGGACATCGCGGCCGGCATCCTCGAGCGACAAAAACGAGAGGGCGGAGCTGTCCTCGGGCCCGAAGCTCGCGAGGAACTCGCCGGTCGCCGCGTCGAACAGTTCGATCAGCAGGTCGTAACTGCCCGTCGGATAGCCGGACACGAGTTCGGTCACGATCACGTATTCGTCGTCGGCGATCGCACCCGTCAGGACGAAGTCGTCGGTCGCCGCGTATTCGTTCCACGGCCCGCCGTTCAGGCTCAGGTAGGCGACCGCGTAGACTTCCGCATAGTCCCAGACCGTGTCGGCATCGAACAGGAGGTCGATGCCGTGGAAATAGCCGTCGCGGTCATCGTCGTTGAAGAGGATGACGTCGGCATCGTAGAACCAGAACTCGGTACCGGGCGCACTCGCCGCAGCGGCCGTCTTGCTGCGCGGACCCGCGGACTTGTCCGGGCCGGCAGCGGTCTCGAGCCCGGCGTAGCGGTCCTCGCGCGCCTCGCCGACGACACCGGCATCCCGCTCGGCGCGGGGCATCTGCTTCGTCACCGACACGCGCTCCTCCGCGCCCGACGACTGGCCGAATGCGTGGCCTGCCGTGAGCAAAGCGATGGTGAGCATCGCGACCTGTCGAATCATCCTGTCCATGGCGGGTTCTCCGGTTTCCTCGATCGTGGCCCTATTCAAAACCACGGCCGATGAATCCGCGCTGAACCGGTGGGCCGGCTCCCGTGCTTCATGCGATCATGCGCTGCGCCAACCGGCAGGCAGAAGGTCCGTTCAGCCATGGTTCAGGAAATTCCCGAGGATGCGACCGGCAAGGCCGTTGCCTTCCTGCTGACCGGGGTCGCCGGCGGCCTCGGCCTCGATCTTTGTGCCAAGGCCCTGCTCGCACATTATTCCCTCGAGCAGTTCGTGTTCCTGCGCAGCCTGGCGGGCCTCGCGATCTTCCTCTTGCTGGCGCGCCAGTTCGGCGGCTTCACGAGCCTCGTCACGCGACGCTGGCCGTGGCACGCCCTGCGCACGTTGCTTGCGACCGGCGCGATGTTCGGTTTTTTCTACGGGCTTGCGCACATGCCGCTGGTCACGGCGCTCACCCTCGGGTTCACCGCGCCGCTGATGATGACGGTCCTGTCGGCGCTTGCGCTCCGGGAAGCCGTAGGCTGGCGGCGCTGGCTCGCCGTGGGTGCCGGCTTCGGCGGCGTGCTGATGATCCTGCGGCCGGGCGCCGCGGAGATCTCGCTGGCGAGCATTGCCTGCCTCGCCGGCGCGTTCTGCTACGCCTGCCTGGCCATCACGGCGCGGATGCTCGGCCGGACCGAGTCGAGCTATGCCCTCTCGATCTACGTCATCGGCGGCCCGATGACCGTCGCCGCGTTTGTGCTCGGGACCGGCGATGGCTGGGTGGCGCCGGACAGAACGGGCTGGCTCCTGTTCATGGCAGCCGGCGGTTGTTCGGTCGTCGCCTGGATCGGGATCATCGGGGGCTACCGGCGGGCCTCACCGGCCCTGCTGGCGCCGTTCGAATACACGGCGCTGATCGGTGGCGCAGTCGCAGGTTACGTGTTCTGGAACGAGGTGCCGGACGCCTGGGTAGTGGCCGGCTCGGCGACGATCATCGCCTCGGGCCTCTTCGTCGTCTACCGCGAGGTGGGATTCAGGGTACCTCGCCGGCAACCAGTCCCGCCGTCTCGGCCGGCGTTACCTGAAGTGCCTCCCCCACCCCGTTGAAGAAGTCGACCTCGAGTGCACTGACGGTCTTGTCGATGCGGAACACGTCGGCGAGCGCCTCGATGATCTCGGACCGGTGCTTGGAGTCGAGCTTGTTGCGGACGCTGGAGAGGTACTTCTTGAGCGTTGCTTCGGCGTAGAGTTCGGCGCGCGCCGCGACCCGGATGTCTGCGCTGCTGACGTCTTCCCCGGTACGCGCCTTGATGATCTCGCGGATCCGGTCGACTTCGACGGTCTGGATGTTGATGTCCGCATCGGCAGCGCGGGCGAGCGTCATCAGCAGCGCTTCCTTGAACAGTTCGTTCTTCTGATCTTCACTGATCTCCGAGCCGCTGAAGATTTTCAGTACGTTTTTCAGATCTGCGATTGCCATTGTGGTCTCACTTCTGGTTGTCGTTATTGCCGTCGGGTCCACGGCGCAGTCCAGGGCCGAGTATACACGCCCCGGCCCGCGGGAATCACGGCCTCAGGCCGGGGCCTCGCGGCGCATCGGCTGTCGCCGGCGGTAGGTCAGCGAGCGCCAGAGCCATTCCACGGGCCCGAACCGGTAGCGTGCGAGCCACCACGGGCTCACGATGAGCTGCAGTGCGATTACCGCGGCCACGAAGCCCATCTGCCCGAGCCGCGGCACCGACGCGTAGAGGCCGAGGCCGTAACCGTAGAACACCGTCGTCAGAATGACCGAGTGCAGCAGGTAGTTGGTGAGCGCCATCTGCCCGACCGCGGCGAAGCGCTGCATCAGGCCCCTGACGAAGCCGGTCTTGACGACCAGGTACACGAGCCCGATGTGACCGAAGGCCACGATCACGCTGCCGACGTAGTTCGCGATGTTGCCGTAGCGAAATGCGTACAGGATGGCGAAGTCGTGGGCGTAGAGATCGAGCGCGCTGAATACGGTGAGCGGCAGCCCGAGGCCGTAGCCTGCAAACATCAGGCCCCGGTAGAAGGCCGTCGAGCGCTCGCCCGTCAGCACGCGGAGCTTCATCAGGGCCATGCCCAGCAGCATCAGCGCTCCGACGCGCCACAGGCCGAAGAAAGGGATCATCGCGACCTGCATCATCAGCACCGTCGGCGCCCGGTGCGCGACGATGTCGAGATAGCCTGAGCGGTAGGCGTCGACGTCTTTCTGCACGTCGTCGACCGTCGGCACCATGAAAGAACGCGTCTTCTCCCATTCGTCGAGCTTGCCCTGCTCCTCCCCGGCGAGCGTCTCGCCCGCCGCCTTCCTGGCCTCCAGTTCCGCCACTTCGCGCTGCACGGTCTCGACGTAAACCGAGTTGCCGTAGGACAGGAGCAGTGCGACCGGCATCAGCAGCACCGCGATCAGGATGAGCCTGGCCGGCGCGAGGCGCCGCAGCGGATACACAAGCATACCAATGGCGGCGTACATGAACAGGATGTCGCCGAACCAGAGCAGGTAGGCGTGCAGCGCGCCGATGACCAGCAGCCAGAACATCCGCCGATAGTAAATTCCGGCGAACCCGGCCCCACGCGCCTCGGCGCGCTCCCACATCAGCACGACACCCGCACCGAACAGCATGGCGAAGATGCTCAGGAATTTCTGGTCGAACAGGACGTGGGTGAAAAACCAGGTGCCGAGGTTCACCGCATCCGTGCCGCCCATCAGCAGCGGGTTGTAATACGCGGGGAACGGCATCGCGAACGTGTAGATGTTCATGACCAGGATGCCGAGCACGGCGACGCCGCGCAGCATGTCGAGGCCGGCCAGCCGCTCGCCGGCGGAGACTGGGCCCGCGCCGGCCCGGAGCGGGGTTTCGAGGGACTGTTCGGTCATGATGTCGGCCGCTTGCCGGATTCGGTTCCGGTTCTTGTTGTCCCGGCCGGGGTCCGGCCGAGCACTTTATGGTAGCGCATTAATTGTTGCATTTACATCGCTGATTTTCCGTGAACTCTGCCCTTGGCATCGCCGGCGATTCGGGACATACTCCGACTCGGGCAAACTACTTGAAAGGAGGTGATCCATGTCTAGTGAGATTTCTGAGGTGTTGCGCGAGCACCGGGGTCTGCATCAGATGATGGAGCAACCTTCCTCGATCTGCTGACCCCAGTCTCCGACACCCATCTCACGGAAGGCCGCCTCGCGCGGCCTTTCTTTTTTTTGCGGCCGGCGGCCGGCACGGGACTGCTCAGGCGGTGCGGGGCCCCGCACCCAGGATGTCCTCGAGCGCGTTCAGCAGCGCGTCGACTTCACCGGGCGTGTTGTAGTGGACGACACCGATTCGAACGGTGCCGCCGGACTCGAGCAGGCCCAGCGTCCTGACCACTTCGAGCGCGTAGTTGTGGCCGCTCCAGGCGAAGATGTTCCTCTGCGCCAGCGCCTCGGCGATCCGGTCGGGATGCCGCCGGTCGTGCGTGAACGAGACCGTCGACACGCGGCGCTCCAGCGCGTCGCGTGCGCTGATGCCCCATATCGTCACGCCCGGCAACGCCTCGAGCCCGTCGATGAGCCGGCGCGTCAGTTCGACCTCGTGCTCGAACAGGTAATCGAACGCCGCGTGCACGGCAGCGGTCCGCGACGCATCCGCCCCGGCGCCCGCCAGGTCGCGGCCGACCCACTCGAAGTATTCGACGGCGGCCGCGGTGCCCGCCATGCCCTCGTGGCTCTGCGTGCCCGTCTCGAAACACCAGGGCAGCTCCGCCGGGGCCGGGCGCACGCGGTACGGCGTCAGTTGTTCGAGGACTTCGCGCCGGCCCCAGAGCACGCCCTGGTGCGGGCCGAAGAACTTGTAGGCCGAGCAGGCGAAGAAGTCGCAGCCCGTACGCTGCACGTCACTCGGCAGGTGCGGCGCCGACTGCACCGCGTCGATGAACGTCCAGGCGCCGGCCGCCCGCGCTTTTGCGCAGATCGCGTCGATGTCGTTGATCGTCCCCGTCAGGTTGCTCGCGCCGCCGACGCAGACGAGCCGTGTCCGGTCGGACAGCAGCCCGTCGAGCGCTTCGAGATCGAACTCGAACGTCGCCGGATCGAAGGGCAGCCAGCGCACCTCGAGATCGTGATCCCGCGCCATCAGGACCCAGGGCTGGATGTTGGCGTCGTGATCCATGCGCGACACGATGATCTCGTCGCCGGCCGTGAAATGCCGGCCCAGCGAGCGCGCCAGGTGGAAAGCCAGGCTCGTCATGTTCTGCCCGAAGATGATCTCGTCCGGCGACGGCGCATTGAGGAAGTCGGCCAGCGCCGCGCGGGCGTCGGCCGCGACCGCCGTCGCGCGCTCCGAGGTGACAAAGTAGCCGCCGATGTTCGCATTGGCTTCGAGCAGGCAGTCGTGCATGGCGGCCACGACGCGTCGCGGCACCTGGGTGCCGGCCGGGTTGTCGAAATAGATGCGTGGCCGGCCGTCGTCCGTCGCTGCCAGCGCCGGAAACTCCGCGCGAATTCTGTCGAGATCGATCACGTGACCCCGATCAGTCCTGCGCCGTCCCGCCCCACTTCTCGCGGTGCGCATCCTCGGCGCGCTGGCGCACCTTCGAATGCCGACGGGTCAGCAGGAGGGAATTGGGATCGCAGACTTCCGCCTTGATCAGGCCGAGATCACTCGCTGCATCGAACAGGCTGGGATACCAGCGTTCCCAGTTGGGCAGCAGTGCTTCGACCTGGTCGCGGAGTGACATCAACGGAATGTAACCGAGCCTCCCGCTCGTGACAACGCGATCCCGTCACACTATTCCTCGAGTGCGCGGACCGAAAGCCAGCCGATGACGAACAGGAGCCCGCCCCCGAGGAACAGCGGCAGCTGGGAGACCACGAGGCCGGTCGGGAACCAGTCCGCCGGCAGGCTGCCCGCGAGCCTGGCACCGATCTTCAGCAGTTCGACTGCCGGCTCGGCCGCAACCGCCACGCCCAGCACCAGCGCGATCGGCAACGTCAGGCGCCTGATCCAGGCGCGCCGCCGGATGCGCTTAAGGACCCGTTCGCTGAAGCCGTCGTCAGGTATCGGCGCGGCCGCGAGCATCGATTCGAGGAGTCGATCCCCGGCGTCCCTGTTTCTGTCAGCCATGTTGATGACCTTCGATGTCAAAGCTGGCCCTTATCTTTTCCTTGCCGCGGTGTATCACCGACTTGATCGTCCCGACCGGCTGGCCAGTCGCCTCGCTGATTTCGCGGTGTGACAGTCCGCAGGCATAGGACATGACGATGACCGCACGCTCGTCCTCCGTCAATACGCCGAGCAGCCGGTCGAGATCCGAGGTCTCGTGTGCGTCCCGCGCGTGACCCCGGCCAGTCAGCTCGGTCACCTGCCCCACCGCGTCCAGGACTTCCGCGTAGCGCCTGGCCTTGCGCTTCGACTGCAGGAACGTCGTGTAGGCGACCTTGAGCAGCCAGCCGATGAACGAGCCGTGCCCGGAAAACGTATGCAGCTTGTCCC
>JAWWBD010000015.1:0-26922 GCA_033721115.1 Woeseiaceae bacterium
CGATCGTGCTGCTGCCCGTGTAGCCCATCGCGGCGCGCACGCCGCCGATCAGCTGGTGCACGATCGCGACGAGGCTGCCCTTGTAAGCAACGCGGCCCTCGATGCCTTCCGGCACGAGTTTCTCGAGTTCTTCAGTGGCGTCCTGGAAATAGCGGTCCGAGGAGCCGTGCGACTGCCCCATCGCACCGACCGAGCCCATGCCGCGGTAGGACTTGTAGGAGCGGCCCTGGTACAGCTCGACCTCGCCCGGCGACTCCTCGGTGCCGGCGAACAGGCTGCCGATCATCACCGAGTGCGCGCCCGCGACGATGGCCTTCGCGATGTCCCCGGAATAGCGGATGCCGCCGTCGGCGATGAACGGCACGTCGGTATTCTTGAGCGACGCCGCCACGTCCCCGATGGCCGAGATCTGGGGCACGCCGACGCCGGCGACGATGCGCGTGGTACAGATCGAGCCGGGGCCGATGCCGACCTTGACGCCGTCCGCGCCGGCCTTGACCAGCGTCTCCGCGGCCTCGCCGGTGACGATGTTGCCGCCGATCACCTGCATGTCGGGATACTTGTCCTTGATGGCCCGGACGCGCTCGATGACGCCTTTCGAAAAGCCGTGTGCCGTGTCGACGACGATGACGTCGACGCCCGCGGCGACCAGCGCCTCGACCCGGTCGTCGGTGTCGTAGCCCGTGCCAACGGCTGCGCCGACGCGCAATGCGCCGCTCGAGTCCTTGCAGGCCTGCGGAAAGTCCTTCGCTTTCTGGAAGTCCTTGGCCGTAATCATGCCCTTGAGCTCGTCGTTGGCGTCGACGACCAGGACCTTCTCGATGCGATGCTGGTGCAGGAGCGACTTCACTTCGTCGTCGCTTGCACCCTCGCGCACCGTGACCAGCCGCCCCTTGGGCGTCATGACCTCCGAGACCGGCGCCTCCATGCGCGTCTCGAACCGCAGGTCGCGGCCCGTGACGATGCCCACCGTGCGCTTGCCGTCGACCACCGGCACGCCGGAGATGCCCATCGCGCGCGTGAGCTCGATTACCTCGCGGATCGTCATGTCGGGCGCGACGGTGATCGGGTTCCGGACGATGCCGCTTTCGAATTTCTTCACCTGCAGGACCTGACGCGCCTGCTCCTCGATGGCCATGTTCTTGTGGATGATGCCCATGCCGCCTTCCTGGGCGATTGCGATCGCGAGGCGGGCTTCGGTCACCGTGTCCATGGCGGCCGAAAGGATCGGGATATTGAGGCTTATCTCGCGGGTGACACGGGTTCGGAGATCGACCTGGTGCGGCAGCACCGAAGAATAGCCCGGCTGGAGAAGAACATCGTCGAACGTCAGGGCTTCCTTCGCGATACGCATGGCTGTCGCTCAGTCCTCAAGTGGTGTTAAACCGTCAATTCTACGCGTAAGAAATTTCCGGCAAAAGCTTACCCGGCTCCGATATACTGGCGACCATGGACATTTCGGGCCAGGCGAACGCGGACCGGGTCGCTCTCACCGTCTGCCAGCTCAATCGCCTGGCCAGGGCGATGATCGAACAGGGCATCGGCCGCCTCTGGATCTAAGGCGTGGTGTCGAACCTCGCACGGCCCGGCTCGGGCCACATCTACTTCAGCCTCAAGGACGAATCCGCGCAGGTACGGGCCGCCTGGTTCCGGCAGCGGCAGCGCGGCCCGGCGCTCGGCCTCAAGGACGGTGACCGGATCCTGGTCTTCGCGCGCGTGAGCCTCTACGAGGCGCGCGGCGAGTTCCAGCTCATCGTCGAGCAGCTCGAGCCGGCCGGCGAAGGCGCGCTGCGGCGCCAGTACGAGGTGCTGAAGAAGAAGCTCGCCGCCGAGGGCCTGTTCGACGAGGACCGGAAACAGGCGCTGCCGGCCGTGCCGGGCCGGATCGGCGTCATCACCTCGCCGACTGGCGCCGCGGTTCGAGACATCCTGACCGTGCTGGCGCGGCGCTTCCCGTCGGTCCCGGTCGTGATCTACCCGGCCGCGGTGCAGGGTGAAGCCGCCGTGCCGGAACTGCTCGCGGCGCTGGCCGCAGCGGTCCGGCGCGCCGAGTGCGACGTGCTGATCATCGGTCGCGGCGGCGGGTCTCTGGAAGACCTCTGGGCATTCAACGACGAAGGGCTCGCCCGCGCAATCGCGGCCTGCCCGATCCCCGTCGTCAGCGCCGTGGGCCACGAGGTCGACTTCACGATCGCCGATTTCGTCGCGGACGTGCGCGCGCCGACGCCGTCGGGCGCTGCGGAAATTGTCGTACCGTCGCGCGCCGACTGGCTGCGCGCGATCGCTTCCCACGCGACGCGGCTCGCGCGCACGGGCCGGCGCGCGCTGGAGGACCGGGCCCAGGCGCTCGACTGGCTGGCCCGCCGGCTGCTCCGTGCCGGCCCGCAGGCGACGCTCACGCGCCAGGAGGCGGAGGTCCGCGAACTCGGCCGGCGACTCGCCGCGGCGATGCGTGAGCGGGCGCTCGAGTACCGGCCGCGCCTTGCGGGTGCGACCGGGCGCCTGACCAGCGCGGCGCGGGTCGCGCTCGCCGACGCCGGGCACCGGCTCGGTCTCGCCGCCCGCGGGCTCAACGCGGTCAGTCCGCTCGCGACGCTCGAGCGCGGCTACGCGATCGTCGAGGACCTCGGCACCGGCGGCGTGCTCGTCGACGCCGCGAACGTGAAAAAAGGCGACGCGATCCGGGCACGGCTCGCGCGCGGAATCCTGGACGCCACGGTCACGAGGGTGGAACCGGGTAAGTCATGAGCACCCGCCTGGCTGCCCTGCTGCTTCTCGTCCTGTCGTCAGCGCTGTGTGCGCCGGTCGCCGGCGCCGACGGCCGGTGGCCGGGCGGTATCGCGCTCGTCGACGTCGGGGCCGCCACTGCGCCGGCGCCGGCAGTTGAGTACGACGGGCGGCGGGTCCTCGTTTTCGCCGACGGCGGACGCTGGATGGCGGCCGTCGGTATCCCGCTCGACACACGACCCGGCGCGGCGACCGTGACGCTGGACGACGGCGAGCAGCTCGAATTTTATCTTTCCGCACACGCCTACCGCGAGCAGCGCCTCAAAGTCGATCGCAAGTACGTCGCACTGAGCGACGAGGCACTGCAACGCATCGGCCGCGAGCGCAAGATCCTGGACGCCGCGCTCACGCGATTCCGCGAAGTACCGGTGGACGGCATCGGTCTCGCCGCGCCTGTCGACGGACCGCGCAGCTCGAGCTTCGGCCTCAGGCGTTTCTTCAACGACGAGCCGCGCTCGCCTCACAAGGGCATGGACATCGCCGTGCCCGAAGGCACGCCCGTCGCGGCGCCGCGTGCCGGCATCGTCACGGTAACGGGCGACTTCTACTTCAACGGGCTGACGGTCATCCTCGATCATGGCCAGGGTTTCGTCACGATGTATTGCCACTTGAGCGAAATCGGCGTCGAAGACGGGCAATCCGTCCTTGCGGGCGCGACGCTCGGCAAGGTCGGGAAGACCGGCCGCGTGACGGGCCCGCATCTCCACTTCGGCACCTATCTCAACGGCACCGCGGTCGACCCGGCGCTGCTGTTGCGGTCCCCCGACTGAGCCCGCGCGCAACGCCCCGGGCACGAAAGCCCGGTACGGCCGCGCTGCGGCTGGCCCCCGCCCACTGCGGAAACCCACGATTGCCGCCGTGACCGGGCCCGCGCAGGCTGATTGCAGGCTACGCGGAGGGCCAAGACATGCGGAACTTCAACTACCTGGCGACGATTGCGGCCGGCATCGGCCTAGCCGCCTGCACATCCGAGCCGGAGCCGCCGGCAGCCGTCAGTTTTGCAGCCGACGTCAAGCCGATCCTCGAGGCCAGGTGCATCGGCTGCCATGACATCGCCGCCGAAGGCGTCGCCGCGAGCGGGCTGAATCTTGCCGACCACGCAGGCGTCATGGCCGGTACCAAGTTCGGGCCGGTCGTCGTACCCGGCAACAGCGATTCGAGCACGCTGTACCTGGTCGTCGCCCGCAAGACCGACCCGGAGATTCACATGCCGCCGCACCATCGTGACGCACTCGCCGAGGGCCGCGGGGAGCCACTGACCGGCGCCGAGATCGACACGCTGAAGACCTGGATCGACCAGGGCGCCCTCGACAACTGAGCCGGCTGGAATCTGTCTCGCGACGGGTTCTAGAACGTCCCGCTCAGCGTCAGCGTGATGCGCCGCCCGTTGAAGCGTTCGCGCCGCTCGGTGAATTCGACCGGCGTCAGTCCGCGCTCGCCGACGTAGCGCGTGCGGTCGCGCGACTGGGTGAAGTTCAGCAGGTTGTCACCGACGACGCTGACCTTGACGCGGCGCCAGCGCGTCGTCTCGACGAACACGTCGATCGCGTAGCCCTCGTCGTGCCGGTCGAGTTCGTTGACGCGGAAGATCGGCCGCTCGTCGCGTTCGGCCACCGTCCAGCCCCAGGCAAACTTCGCAGCCGGCAGGTCCTGACGGAAGTTCAGCCGCACGAAGTAGCGATTGTTCCGGTTCAGAGTCGCGAGTGAGCGGTAGGCGTTGCTGCCCGTCTCGCCGGACAGCACCCGGTCCCTGCCCGTGACCGGGTCGACGACGGACGAGTCCTCGAGCCGGACCGTCATGTCGAGTTTCGCGCCGTCGAGGCCGGCGCGGTCGAGCGGCAACGTGCCCTCGAGTTCGAGCCCCCAGCGCCGGCCGTCACCGATATTGCCCGGCGCCTCGAACTCGGCCGAGAGCGGCAGAAGGTCCAGCACATCCTCGATCCAGTGATGGTAGACGGTCACCTCGAACACGCTTTCCGGGCCGGGCCGCCATTCGTAGCCCAGCTCCGCGATCCACGTCCTGTCAGGTTCCAGGTTCTCGTTGCCGAGATTCAGGTCGTCGTCTTCGAGTACCGTGGCGGTGATGAAGTCATCGAAATCGAGCTGCGCGACCTCGCGCGCAAGCCGCAGGCGGCCGACGCCGCCCGGGCGCACGGCATAGCTCGCGCCGAACTCCGGCTTCAGGAAGAAGAAGTCGCGCTCCGACCTGGCATCGCCGGTCTGCGTCAGCCGCGATACCTCCGCACCGAGCCCGAGGTCGATGCGCAGGCGTTCGCGCGTCCAGGTGTCCTTGACCAGGAAGTCGCCGCGGATCTCCTCCACGCGCGTGTTGGCGCCGGGCACATCGACTTCGACGGGGCCGTCGCCGGTATCCTCGGTCTGGACCAGCGTCCCGTCCAGAGATTCGAACGCGGCCTCGGCATTGAACTGCAGGTGATGCCGGCCGAGGCCCCTGTGGTCGAATTCGACGCGCGCAATCGCGACGTTGGCGTCACTCGTCGTGCGCGACCGGACCAGCGACTGCTGGTTGCCGTCCGCGTCGAGGATCTGCCGCGTCGCGGTCTGCGGCACCTGCTCCAGCGAATAGAGCAGGATCGCCTTGGCGTCCAGGTCGGCGGTAAGACTGCGCTCGCCGTCCGCACCGACCTCGAACTGCCGGATGATCGTGCTCGCCCCGATCAGTTCCAGTTCGGGCGCCGCCGTATCGTTGCCGGCAAAGATCGACTTTCGCTGCAGCGGGTTCCGCGTTTCGTAGTGCGCGCGCGAGTTGATCCGCGCGAGCGTCCCGCCGAACAGCGCGGATGCATTCAGCGTCGCAGTCAGATCGATGCCCGTCGAATCCTGGATAACGTCGGCACGCTCGAGGAGCGCACCGTCGGCGTCGCGCAGCCGGTCGTTGCCCGTCTCACCGTTCGCCTCACGCTCGATGCGGACCCCCGCGTTGTAGTCGATCCGGCCCCAGCGATCCGACAGCGACAGGTCTACCCCGGGCTTCAGCGGTCCCTCGGTGTGGTGCCGCGCGTAGAGGTCCCAGCGCACGACGGCCGGGTAGTCGCCTTGCAGGACGACGTTGACGACTACGGGCTGGCCCTGCAGGTCGATGTCACGGACCTGGCCGCGGATGCGCTCGATCGTCGTGACCTGGTCCGCCGGTATCCGGGCCAGGATCGACGAGGGCGAATCCTGCTTGGCGCTGGGGTAGACGCCATTGATCAGGATGTTGCCGACCGCCGCGATGAAGCCGCGCTCCGAGCTCCCGTTGTCGATTGTGAAGCCGGGCACCTGGCGGACCATGTCGAGCGCCGTGACCGGCTGGTAGCGCGCAAAAAACTCCGGCCCGTAGCTGACGAGCTGTTCACGGACGGCGAGCGGCCCCGCCGATTCGTCGGCTGTCACCTGGCCGGCCGCCGGGGCAGCGCATACCGTGACCAGCCAGAGCATGCAGGCCGCGCGTTGCCGGTGGACTGAACGCATGTTGCCTCGCAGACCGATATTGCCGCCGAGCATAACCGCATTGCCCGCCGAGCCGTTCGTTTTCGTTTCGCGCGGAACGAACGGCCGGCTGCGGCGCCGCGATCAGCGCCCCGCGGGTACGGCGTCGGCGTAGCCGGTCAGCTCGACGTAGCCGCGGCCGCCGACCGGCGCTGCGCCCTGCCGGCCGGTCGCGTCGACCGCGCCTTCCCAGTAGCGCACCGTCGTGAAGAGTTCCTGGTCGGCAAGGACCGGTTCGATCGCGAGCTCGAGTGCCAGCGACGGTACCGCGAGCGTCCAGCCGGCCGGGTACGTCCCGCCCGCGGGGCTCGTCCAGGTTGCCGTCACCTCGATGTCGACCTCGTCGCGCGCCAGGTGCCGCGCGCGGCCGTCCGGTGCGACCCAGGTCCCGGCGCTCAGCGGGTCCGCGCTGCCGTCCAGCCTGCGCAGCTGGTAGAACATCAGCTCGCTGCCGTCGTCGAGCTGCAGCGCGAACCAGTCCCAGCCCTGCTGATCGCTGCCGAGCGCGCTGGAGCTCCATTCGCGGTCGAGCCAGGCCAGTCCGTCGACCGCGAAAGTCTCGCCGTCGAGCGTGATCGTCCCGGCTGCATCCCAGCGCGTGATCGAATAATAGTAGGACGCATTGCCCGACTCGGCGGACTTCTGCGACAGCCCGTCGACACCGTTGAGTACGGGCGTTTTCAATGCGTCGAGATCGAGAGCGATGGCGAAATCTTCGTCGTTTGCGCTGAGACGCCAGCGCTCGCGCGACCCGGGCGCCCCCCGCGCCGCGATCTGCCAGTCCCCGACCCAGACCCGGAAAGGTTCCGCCACGGCGCCCGCGAGCCCGACGGCGCCGCGCGCGAAGCGCTCGGCCGCGAGGAAGCGTCCGCCGTCGGCGTCGGTGATTGCGAAGTGCGCGATGTACACCTGGTTCGTGCGCCAGGCCGAGGGCGACGCGGGCGCATCGGGCGCGAGCGCGAATCGGAAAATCGTCAGTTCGAAGCCGAAGCGCCGGCCCGCCCCGTCTGTCAGGTTGCCGGTAAAGTACCACCACTCGTTGCGATAGCCGGGATGCGGCCCGTGATCGTGCGGGAAGACGAACTCACGCGCTGCGGTTGCCCTTGCGAATGCCGCTCCCTCGTCGCTCTGCAACAGTTCTGCGAGCTCGGATCGCCGTGCTCCGGCAGGCTCGTCCTCGGCGAAAACTGCGATCGCAGAGACTGCGAGGAACAGGCCTGCGAGCCGGGCGCGCATGCCCTACTCCTCGCGCATCGCGAGTGCCGGGACACTCGTTGCCGCGCGCCGTGCCGGGTACAGCCCGGCGAGGACAGCCGCGAGGATCGCGAACAGCGTCGACGACAGCAGGATCTCCGGGCCGACGCTCATGTCGATCTGCCAGCCGAACGCGCGCCGGTTGATGACGTCGATCAGCAGCCATGCCATCGCGGTGCCGAGCGGTATTGCGGCGAGCCCGGCAAACAGCCCGATCACCGCCGTCTGCAGCACGATCATCGCACCGAGCTGCCGGGGCGTCATGCCGACCGCGCGCAGGATGGCGAGATCGCGGGCGCGTTCGAGCTGCAGCGCGAGCATGGCCCCGAGTATCCCGATCATCGCGACGCCCAGCGCGAGCCAGTACAGCACGTCGGTGATCCGGAATGTCCGGTCGAAAATCGCGAGCGAGAGCTCGCGGATGTTCCGGTTCGAGTCGATGACGAGCTCCTGGGTGCCCTCGGCCAGGGCCTCGAGCGCGGCGATGACCCGGTCGGGGTCGATGCCCGGCTCGAGATACAGCCCGACCGAATCGACGCGCGGATCGTCGAAGTGGCGATCATAGGTCGAGCGGCTCATCAGGATGGCGCTCGCATTGATGTCGTAGCTCTGGTAGACGCCCGCAACTCTGAAGCCGGCCTCGCCGGCCCCGGTCCTGAGCGACAGGACCGAGCCGGTACCGACGCGGTTCCGGTACGCGTAGGGCTCAGAGACCAGGACGACGTCCGCGTTCCCGAAGGCGGTCCAGACGTCGTCCGCGGCCTCGAGCAGCTCGATGCCGGTACGGCTCTCCGGCACCATCCCGAGTACCCGGAGCTCGGTCCGGCCGCCTTCGTCCTCTAGCCAGGCCCGCCGGGTCGTGCTCATCGCGGCGACGCCCGGCGTTGCGCGGAACGCCGCGACGAGCCCGGGCGCGAGGCTGCCCCGTTCGACGCCTGCATAGACGTCGGCACTGAGCGTCCCGGTGAGCCAGTCCGCGACCGAGCCGCGGAAGCTGTCGACCATGACGCTGACCCCGATCGTCGCCGCGACGGCGACGGCCAGCGCGACGATCGCGACGCCGGTCCGGCTGAGCCCGGCCGCGATGTCGGACACGGCCAGCCGTGCGATGACCCCGCCCGCGCGGCCGAACAGCGGCGCGGCGCGGGCGCTGAGCCGGCCCACGGCGAGCGGAACGCACAGCGCCACGCCGAGGATCAGCATGAACACGGCCGTCAACCCGGCCACGAGACTGCGGCCCGAGACCGCGACGAGCAGGATCGCGGCGAGCACGAGGATGACGCCGGCAGCCGTGACGACCGGCAGCAGATTCCCGGTCCGGCGTTCCAGTACCGAGCGCGCGAGCGCGAGGCGCGGCCTGAAGCCGGCGGCCTCGACTGCGGGCACCAGCGCCCCGGCGAGCGCTGCGCCGACGCCGGCCGCGACGCCCTTCGCGAGCGACAGGCCGCCGATAGCCACGTCGGTGACCGTGACGCGAAAGTAGAAATCGTTGATGGACTGCGCGACCAGCGCGAGCAGCCGCTCGCCCAGCCAGACGCCGAACGCGACGCCAGCGGCTGCCGCGACCAGGCCGCGCTGCTCGGCCTCGGCGAGCACGATCCGGAACACTTGCGCCCGCGTGACGCCGAGCGCGCGCAACACGCCGATCAGGCCGCGCCTCTGCAGAACCGAAAAACTCACGCTGTTGTAGATCAAAAACAGCCCGACGAGCAGGGCGAGAAGGCTCATCGCAGTCAGGTTGGTCATGAACGCGTTGCTCATGTCGGCCGTGCTCTGCGTGCGCCCGGCCGCCGACAGCAGGGTCGTGTCGGACGGCAGCGCGGCGGCGAAGCGCGCCTTCGCCCCGTCTTCGTCCGCGGGCAGGCGGACGTCGATACGGGACAGCCGGCCCTCGCGGCCGAACCAGGCCTGGGCGGTCGCGATGTCGACCGTCAGCAGGTCGTCGGCACCGGCCGCGGCGTAGGTGCCGACCAGGACCGCACGCTCGGCCCGGCCCGCGGCGATCACTTCGAACTCATCGCCCGTCGCGAGATCGAGCCGCGCGGCCGTCGTGGCCGCCAGCACGGCCGCACCCGGCCGGGTCAGGAACGCCGCGAACACGTTCTCTGCCTCTGCCGTGCCCTCCTCATCCAGGCGCGTCGTGAAACTCCTGATCTCCTGTTCGGCGAACGGGTCGATGCCGAGCACGCGCAACGTCCGCCCGCTGACTTCGACGTAGCCCTCGACGACCGGGGCGATGGCGCCGATGCCTTCTTCGACGCGCAGCCGCACGTAGACCGCCTCGTCGATACCCGCCGGGCCGCCGACGACCTGGTGAGTCGCCTGGCCGGTAAGCGTGTCCATCGACAGCAGGAATGCCTTGCGCGCACTCGCGTTCGCGAGGTCGACCGCGACGATGACCGCGACGCCGATCCCGACGCCCAGGAATACCATCGCGAGCTGCCAGGGATGCCGGGCGAGGAAGCCGGCATTGGCCCGGATCAGCGTCCGTGCCATCAGCTCGCCGCGTCTGCGGCAGACCCTTCTTTGAACCGGCCGTCGACGAGTTCGAGAACCCGGTCGCAGGCCGCCGCGACGTGTGCACTGTGCGTCGCGACCAGCATCGTGCCGCCGGTCTTCCGGACCAGGGTCTCGAGGAGCTCGAGGATGCCGTCGGCGGTGTGTGCGTCGAGGTTACCGGTCGGCTCGTCCGCCAGCAGCACGGCCGGACGGTGGCACAGCGCGCGGGCGATGGCGACCCGCTGCTGCTCGCCGCCCGAGAGTACGTCCGGATAGCTCGCGGCACGGTCTGCAAGGCCCACCGCGTGCAGCAGTTCGTCGACGCGCTGGTCGGCCTCGGCTGCCGGGATCCCGTTCAGTTCCAGCACCAGGCGCACGTTGTCCGCGACCGTCAGCGTCGGGACGAGGTTGAACGCCTGGTACACGAAACCGATGTACTCACGCCGGAACAGCGTACGGTCGCGTTCATTGAGCCGCGTGATGTCGATGCCGGCGACAACGACCTGTCCCGTGTCCGGCGCGTCGATGCCTCCGACCAGGTTCAGGAGTGTCGATTTGCCCGAGCCGCTGCGGCCGCGGATGGCAACGGATTCGCCGCGCATAAAGTCCATGTCGATGTGATCGAGGACCCGGTGCAGCCGCCGTCCTTCCGTGAATTCGCGGCTCAGCCGGCGCAGGCTGATCTCGACTTCCGCGGAGGCCGTCATCCCTCTGCGAGCCTGGCGTTCGCCTCGGCGAACACGGCCGCGTTCTTGTCGAGGTCGTAGCGTTCCTCGGTCAGCTCGAGCGGATCCCACATGCTGCGTTCGACCGCGAAGAAGTCGCCGCCGTACACGTGCAGCGCCGCGGTGAACTGCGCGGTGGGATTGGTCACGGAGTGGATGATGTCGCGGCCCAGCGGGCGCACCTCGCGCGGGCCGATCGACTTGGCACCGGCGGCCTCGATCCTGCCGTCGGGATCGTCGGCGACGCGCCGCCAGAAGATATTGTCCTCGCGCCCGCCGTAGACACCGATCACGGCCCACATGTTGTGATCGTGGGGCATGAGCGTCATGCGCGGTGCCCAGACGACGTTCAGGATCGTCAGTTCGTCCGAGACGTGGATGCGCTCGAGCCCGCCCATCGCCGGCTCCCCCAGTGCCCGCGTCACCGCGCGCGGCTCCCGGACGGCTGCAGCCACCAGCTCGCGCACTGCCCGCGCGGGATTGGTTTCCGCGAGCGCGGCCCGGCAGTCGTCGATGAAGCGGTCCGTAGCGAACATTCAGGTACCGAAGAACTCGCACATGACGGGCCGGAACGCATCCATGTCGACCAGGAACGAGTCGTGGCCCTTGATGCAGTCGAGTTCGACGAGCCGGGTATCGGCACAGACCTTGCCCAGTCCCTCCGCCAGTTCGCGCTGCTGGTGGATGGGAAACAGGATGTCTGTCTCGACGCCGATCACCAGCGCACGCTCGAGTGCGAGCTTTTTAAACCCCGCCGCCAGCGAACCCCCGTGTTCCGCGAGGTCGAACAGGTCGGACGCACGGGAGAGATACAGGTAACAGTTGGCATCGAACGCGCCGCTGAACTTTTCCGCGTGGTTCTGCAGGTAGGATTCGACCGAGAAATCGATGCCGAAGGGATCGCCCGACTGGGGCCGGTCAGTGACGCGTTCGCGGCCGAAGCGCTGCTCCCATTCCTGCGGCGAGCGATAGGTCATCATGCCGAGCTTGCGTGCCATGCGCTGCCCTGTGAGCGGCGGATCGTCGCGGTCGTAGTTACCGCGTTGCCACCTGGGATCGGAGCGAATCATTTCCCGCTGCAGCGAACGCACGGCGATCGAGAACGGCAGGGCCCGCGTTGCCGACGAAATCGAAACGAGATTGCGAACGGCACCCGCGTGCCGCACGCAGTAAGCGAGCCCGCTCATGCCGCCCATCGAGCAGCCGACGACCGTGTGCAGCGTCTCGATGCCGAGGTGCCGGACCACGACGTGGGCCGCCTCCGCGACGTCCTCGAGGGTCAGCACCGGGAAATCGAGGCGATAGAGCTCGCCGGTCTCTGGATCGACCGACGCCGGTCCCGTGGAGCCGAAACAGCTGCCGAGGGAATTGACCGCGATGACGAAGAACCGGTCGCTGTCGAGCGGCAGACCGGAGCCGATCATGTCTTCCCACCAGCCGGCGGACGGGTCGTCTTCCGAAGACGCCGCGTGCGCCGACGGCGACAGTCCGCTGAAGATGAGGATCGCGTTGTCGCCCGCCGCGTTCAGCTCGCCCCACGTTTCGTAGGCCAGCGTCGGCGCCTCCAGGTGCCCGCCGCGATGCATCGGGAACCGGCCCTCGTGGGTGACATAACGGGTTGCTGAACTCATCGGGCTACGACCTGTCGCGGACGCTCTTTATAGCATGCGGCCCGGCACTAACGCTTTGCGTGCTTGATCAGCCGCTTGCGCCGCCGCTCCTGCCGCGGTGTCAGCTTGTTGCGCCGGCCACGGTAAGGATTGTCGCCCGTCTTGAAGGTCAGCCGGACCGGTGTGCCCTTCAGTTTGAATGCCTTGCGGAAATGGTTCACGAGGTAGCGCCGGTAGGCGTCGGGGACCCGTTCCGTCTGGTTGCCGTGGATCACGATGACGGGCGGATTGCGGCCGCCCTGGTGCGCATAGCGCAGGCGGATGCGGCGGCCGCGAACCAGCGGCGGCGGGTGCGCCGTCACCGCGACTTCGAGCTCGCGCGTCAGCTCCGCCGTGGGCAGGTCGCGCGTGGCAGCGCGGTAGGCCCGCTCCACGGCGGGCAGCAGGTCGCCGACCGCGGTGCCGTGCAGCGCCGAGATGGTCATCCGCTCGGCGAAGTCGAGGAACGGCAGGCGCCGATCCAGTTCGTCGCGAACGCGCTTGCGTTCCACCGCGCTCAGCCCGTCCCACTTGTTGGTCACGACCACGAGCGCCCTGCCGCGCTCGAGTATCAGCCCGAGGAGGCTCACGTCCTGCTCGGTCACGCCCTCCCGCGCGTCCAGCACGGCGACCACGACCTGGGCCCGCTCGATCGCCTGCAGCGCTTTCACGATGCTGAACTTCTCGATCGCCTCGTGGACGCGCGCCTTGCGCCGGATCCCGGCCGTGTCGATCAGCTCGTAGCGGCGATCGTTGCGCTCGAAGGGTACCGCGACGCTGTCGCGGGTGGTGCCGGGCTGGTCGTAGACGACGAGCCGGTCCTCGCCGATCAGCCGGTTGATCAGGGTCGACTTGCCGACGTTGGGCCGGCCGACCACGGCGATGCGCAGCCGCCGCTCGTCCTCGTCGGGATCCGGCGCTTCGTCGCCGCCGGCATCGAAGTCGGCCAGCACGGCCTCCATGAGCGCGGCAACCCGGTCGCCGTGCGCGGCCGAGATGGCGACGGGATCGCCGAGGCCCAGGCGGTGGAATTCACTCGCGGCGATCGCCGGGTCGAGCCCCTCGGCCTTGTTGACGACGAGCCAGGTCTTTTTCCCGTGCCGGCGGGCAAGGGTCGCGACGTGCTCGTCGGCGGCCGTGCGTCCCTCGCGCGCGTCGACGATGACGATCGCGGCATCCGCTTCGTTCAGGGCCCGGATCGTCTGTTCCTCCATACGTTCGTCGATGACGGTTTCCCCGCCGGCGACGCCGCCCGTGTCGATCGCGATGTAGGGCACCGGGCCCAGGCGGCCGAAGCCGTACTGGCGGTCGCGGGTCAGGCCCGGGAAGTCCGCGACGATCGCGTCGCGGGAGCGGGTGAGGCGGTTGAAGAGCGTCGACTTGCCGACGTTCGGCCGGCCGATCAGTGCGATGACGGGAAGCATGCTACCGCCTCCGGCGCGACGTCCTTACGCGCCGTCCTCCGCAACATCTTCCGCGACGTCCGGCTCCGTGGGTCGGCGGCGCGGCAGCTCGACGGCGTACGCGGCGACCGTACCCGAATCGCTCTGCACGACGAGGCGGTCGCCGATCACGACCGGGTCGCTCGAGATCGCTGCGCCGCCGAGCCGGACCCGGGCCACGGGTTCGCCGTCGACGTTGCTGAAAAAGTGCACGTAACCTTCGAGGTCGCCGACGGCGACCGTCGTCCCGAACGGGATCGGCACCGTGGGTTCGCGACGCAACAGCGAGCTGACGCGCCAGGTTTCGTTGCCCGTGCGCCGCGACATCGCGATCACCTCGCCCTGCTCGTTGACCGTGTAGACGCTGTTCCAGTCTGCGGCAACCCCCTCGTAGGTCGAAATCTCGCGAGCCCAGAGCACCTGCCCCGACTCCGATGCGATTGCCGCGATGCGGCCCTGGTAGCCCGCGGCATAGACGTCCTGGCCGACGACGCTGATCAGGCCCTCGACGTCGGCGAGGCGCTCGAGGTCCGAGCGGCCGGTCGGCGGTGACAGCAGGAGTTCCCACTGCACGTCGCCGGTCGCGAGGTCGACGGCCAGGAGCCGGCCATTGTCGAAACCGGCGACGACCGAGTTGCCGACGACGGCAGGCGTCGCGGAACCCCGCATCGTCAGGCGCGGCGTCGACTGCTCGATCTGCCAGCGCACACTGCCGTCGAATGCCGACAGGCCGCGCAGGATGTTGTCGATCGTCAGGACGACGACGATGTCGTTCCTGACGAGGGGCGGCGCGAGCACCTCGCCCGCCACCGGCGTCCGCCAGAGCTCTGCGCCGGTTCCCGAGTCCAGCGCAACGACGATACCGTCGGCGAACGCGACGGCGACGACGCCGTCACCGACCCCCGGTCCGGCCGAGAGGTCCTGGTCCAGCCTCGTCCGCCAGATCTGCCGCCCGGTATCCGGGTCCAGCGCGACCACGTTGCCGTCACGGCTCGCAGCGTAGATGCGGGTGCCGTCCCCGGCGGGCCGAAGCGCGAGGCGCAGGAATTCCGCCTTGGCCCCGATGCCCGTGCTCCAGAGTCGCCTGACCGGGACCTTTTGCTCGATTCGAACGAGCTCCGCGGGCTTTAGCTCCTTCTCGTCGTCGCCGCCGAAAATGCCGCAGCCGGCGAGTCCGAGCGTCGCCGGGATCAGGAGCAGCGCGCGCAACGTGCGGTGATTATTCTTCACGGTCCTGTTCGGTCCCCGTTTCGTCGGGCTCAGCCGCGGCCGCGTCGGCGGGGCCTTCACCAGCGGTGGCCTCGCCGTTCTCCGCGCCCGCGACCGGCACAACCGGCGCTGCCGATGCGGCAGCGGGATCCGGCAGGTCGGCCAGCTTCATCTGGACGAGCCGCCTGTCTATGGTGGGCGCCTGGCCCTGTTCGGACAGCGCCGCGCGGTAGGCCTGGCCGGCTTCCTCGTAGCGGCCGAGCGCCGCGTAGGCATCGCCGAGCACCTCGTCGAACAGCGCGGCGAAAGCCGGACTGTCGTGACCGGCAACGAGTTCGACGACCGCTTCCGCCTTGTCCTGGTACAGCAGGATACGTGCGAGCCTGAGCTTGCCGACCAGCTTGAGTTCGGCATTGCCTCGCAGTGCCAGGAGTTCGCGCAGCGCCCCGGCCGCGTCCTCGTCGCGATTCTTGTCCATGTAGAGGCGGGCCATCGCGAGCTTGGCCTGTGCCGCGTAGCTCGTGTTGCCGTAATTCGCCGCGAGTTCGCGGGCCGCGGCCTCGGCCGCCTCGGCGTCACCGTCGCTCACGTGCACCGCAAGCGCCTCGTAGAGTTCGGATGCCGCGATCTGCGCTTCGAGCTTGCTCTTGTTGTACTGGTTGAAGCCGAACAGGAGGCCGACCGCGATGACTACACCCGCAATGACGTAGCGGCCGTACTCCGACCACCATGCCCGCATCTGTTCGATCTGTTCTTTTTCCGAAAGTAAATCGTCCACACTTATCGCCTTGACTGTTGCCTTTGCCCGGGAGCCTTACGGCCGGCCCAGGCGTTGTTCGAGGACCGCTGCCAGGTCCGCCATCGCGACGCTCGACTGCTCGTCGGCGCTCCTGAGCGGCTTGAGCCCGACACGCTCTTCCGCGATCTCCTGTTCCCCCAGCACCAACGCGAACTCGGCACCGCTCTTGTCCGCGCGCTTCAGCTGGGACTTGAAGCTGCCGCCGCCCAGGTTCATCTCGACGACGACGCCGTCGATTCGGTCGCGAAGCGTCTCGGCAATTTTCAACGCATGCTTGAACGTCTCGTCGCCGACCGCTACGACGTAGACGTCCGGATCGCCCGCCGGCGCCGCACCGCCTTCTTCCTCGAACAGCGCGACGAAGCGCTCGATGCCCATCGCCCAGCCGATTGCGGGCGTCGGCCGGCCGCCCAGCTTCTCGACGAGCCCGTCGTAACGCCCGCCCGAACAGACTGCTCCCTGCGCGCCCAGCGCATCCGTGACCCACTCGAAGACGGTCCGGTTGTAGTAGTCCAGCCCGCGGACCAGGCGCGGATTGACCGTGTACCCGATACCGGCGGCATCGAGCAGGCGCTTCAGCTCCTCGAAATGCGCCCTGGAGTCGTCATCCAGGTGGTCGAGCATCACCGGCGCCGCCGCAACGATTTCCTGCATGTCCGGGTTCTTGCTGTCGAGGATCCTGAGCGGATTCTGCTCGAGGCGGCGAATACTATCCTCATCGAGCCTGTTTTTCACGCCCGAAAAGTAGCCGACCAGCATGTCCCGGTAACGGGCGCGCGCAGCCGGGGATCCGAGCGAGTTGATCTCGAGTGCGATCCGCCGGATGCCGAGCCGGCGCCAGATGCGCGCCGTCATGATGATCATTTCCGCATCGATGTCCGGCCCGGCGAAGCCCAGCGCTTCCACGTCGAACTGGTGGAACTGGCGATAGCGGCCCTTCTGCGGTTTCTCGTAGCGGAACATCGGCCCTGCCGTCCACAACTTGTGCCGCTGGTTGTGCAGCAGGCCGTTGGTGATTCCGGCACGGACGACGCCGGCCGTCGCCTCGGGTCGCAAGGTCAGGCTCTCGCCGTTCCGGTCGGGGAACGTGTACATCTCTTTTTCGACGATGTCCGTCACCTCGCCGATCGAGCGCGCGAACAGCTCGGTGTACTCGAGCAGCGGCAGCCGGATCTCCCGATAGCCGTAGCCGCTGACGATCGCGCGCACCTCGGACTCGAGGTAGCGCCAGGTACCGGCGGCACCGGGCAGGATATCGTTCATCCCCCTGATGGCCCTGGGCTTCACGGTCAGCGGGATCCGGTCAGGGTGAGGCGGACGGGCTGGTTCGGTGCCGTCACCGGCAGCGCATAGTCCGCGCCGTCGACGAACAGCGTCACGTTCGCAGCATTGCCGAACAGGGCCGACACCGGGGCGACGCCGACGAGATCCACGGTCTGCCCGGCACGCCCCATCCCGAAATACATCCGGCGGCCTTCGCCGTCACTGATTTCGGTCCAGCAGTCGCCGTCGAAGCTGACCGTCAGCCGGACGTCAGGTGGCGCGGGCTCGGCAGTGGCCGCGGGCGGCGCGGGCTCGGCGGTGGTCGCGGGCGTCGCCGGTTCGGCCGGGCTGTCCGCGGCCGTGCGGGTTCGGGCAGCCTGCACCGCGGGTTCCGGTGTCGAGACCGCCGGCTCGGCAGCCGCCGGGGCCGCAGTCTGCCGGGCGGGTTCCTGTGGCGCCGCATCCGGGGCCGCAACGTCGCGCCCGGGCTCCGCTCCGGCCGTCGTCGCGGGAACCGGGGACTGCGCTGCCGGTGCGGCCGCGGGCACTTCGCGTTCGACGAACCACCAGTAAGCCGCCGCCAGCGCGATCAGGATGATGATCACGACGATCCACGGCCCGGGCGACAGCTCGTTTTTCGCGCGCGAGCGGCCCACGATCAGCGGCGGCATCCGCTCGGCGCGGGTCAGCTTGTAATAGTCGGTCAGCACGTCGTCGACGTCGATGCCGACGAGTTCCGCGTATTTCCTGAGATGCCCCTTGGCGAACACCGGGGCGCCGAGCACGTCGAACTCGTTCCGCTCCAGGGCGCGGACCTTGGCCTCGTCGAGATGCAGCTCCTTGGCCACCTCGAGCACCGAAACCTGCTGATCGCGGCGTGCCTTCGCGAGGCGTTCGCCGGCAACCGGTCCCCCGGGCGTTTCCGTTTCGGTCGCCTCGCCTCGCTGCTCGTCCGTTTCGCTCATCTAGCCCGAATCCAGGATGCGCCTGGCCTCCGGCGATGACGGGTACTCGCGCAGGATGCGATTCGCATATTCCATGCGCGCGCTGTCGTCGCCCAGCCGGTCCTCGATCTGTACGCCGAGATAGAGCACGCTGGCCGTTGCCGGGTTGCTCCGCAGGTAGCGCTGCAGGAACGCGCGCGCGTTCAGGTGGTCGCCCTGCGCAAACTTGAGCAGGCTGAGCTGCAGCAGCGCCTCGCCGTAGGTCGGCTTGACCTCGAGCGCACGACGGAAATACGTCTCCGCTTTTGCCTGGTCGGGCTTCTGCTGCATGCAGACGCCGGCATTCGTGAGCATGACCTCCGGGTTGTCGTTGGTCGGCTCCCGGATCGCGCGCTCGAAGTGTTTCTCGGCCGCCTCGAACTGGTCCTGCCGGCACAGGAAGACCGCGTAGGTGTTCAGCACGTCGATGTTCCGCGGCGCAACGCGCACCGCGCGCTCGTAGGACTCCGTCGCGAGGCGCAGGTTGCCCAGTTGCTCGTAGGTCAGGGCCAGCGTCGAGTGTGCGACCGCCCGCTTCGGATCGAGCTCGATCGAATACAGGAGCCGGTCCCGCGCCAGCTCGTAGTTGCCGTTCCGGTAATACCGGGCCCCGAGCTGGTAGTTCAGTTCCGCCGCATCCGCCTCGTCGGCGGCCGGTTCGACCCGCCCGGTAGTCGTCGTAGAGACACACCCGGCCACAAAAAGGCACGTCGTCAGCAGCACTGACCTCAGTTCGCTCTTCATCACGCGGATGCCATCCGTTTCGGTTTCTCGCTGAGTCGTACCCGGACCCGGTCGCTTACTTTACCAGCCAGCTGGCCGCAGGCCGCATCGATGTCGGCGCCGCGGGTGCGCCGCGTCGTCACGACGATGCCGCGATCCCGGAGGCGGGCCTGGAAACGGCGGATCGTCTCGGCGGAGGACCGCTCGAAGCGCGTTTTCGGGAACGGGTTGAAGGGGATCAGGTTGATCTTGGCCGGCCGGCCTTCCAGGAGCCCGGCGAGCCTGTCCGCCTGCGCGAACGAATCATTGACGCCTTTCAGCATCACGTACTCGAAGGTAATGAAGCGATTGGCATGCGCGCTCGCGTAGCGCCAGCACGCGTCGAGCAGCTCGCCGATCGGGTGGCGCTTGTTGATCGGCACCAGTTCGTCGCGGAGCGCATCGTCGGGCGCATGCAGCGAGACCGCGAGCGAGACGTTGCAGTCCACCGCGAGCCGGTCGATCTGGGGCACGATACCCGACGTGCTGACCGTCACCCGCCGGCGCGACAGGCCGAACGCGAGATCCGAGATCAAAAGCCCGATTGCGGGCACGACGTGCCGGTAGTTTGCGAGCGGCGCGCCCATGCCCATGAAGACGACGTTGGTCACGGCCGATTCGCCGTTGGGCCGGCGCGGCAGATGCCGTGCGGCGTGCCAGACCTGGCCGACGATCTCCGCGGCGTCGAGGTTACGATTGAAGCCCTGCGCTCCCGTTGCGCAGAACGCGCAGTCGAGCGCACAGCCCACCTGCGACGAGATGCAGAGCGTGCCGCGTCCCGCCTCCGGGATGAACACGGTCTCGATGGCCTGGCCCGACCCGCTCGCAAACAGCCACTTGATCGTGCCGTCGGCAGATTCGTGCGTCGAAAGAACCCGGGGCGGGACGATGTCCGCCCGTTCCGCCAGGCTCGCGCGCAACGATTTGGAGAGATCGGTCATCGCCTCGAAATCGGTTACGCCGCGCTGGTAGACCCAGCGCATGACCTGGCGGGCGTGAAACGGCTTCTCACCGAGCTCGGCAAACCATGCCTCGAGCGCGTCCCGGGACATCCCGAGCAGGTTCAGCTTGTCGGCAGCCGCCGGCATCTGCGGGTCCTAGCGAGTCCGCGGGCAGAGCCCGTCTTCGCCGAAAAAGAACGCAATCTCGCTCTGCGCCGTATCCGGGCCATCGGACCCGTGGACGACGTTTTCCTCGATACTCTTCGCGAAGTCGGCGCGGATCGTGCCCGGCTCGGCGTCGGCCGGGTTGGTCGCCCCCATGATCTCACGGTGTTTCGCGATCGCGTCCTCGCCTTCGAGGACCTGGATCATCACCGGCCCGGAAGTCATGTAGGCGACGAGATCGTTGAAAAAGGGCCGCTCGCGGTGCACGGCATAGAAACCCTGCGCCTCCTCGGCCGTCAGGTGCTTCATCCTGGCCGCGATGATCCTCAAGCCCGCTTTTTCGAAGCGGCGGTAGATCTCGCCGATCAGGTTCTTTTCCACCCCATCGGGCTTGATTATCGAGAGCGTCTGCTCGACGGCCATACGGATATCCTTTCAGTCGGTGTGTGTAATAAGAGGCGGGCACGGGCGCTTCGGCCCTGCCATGGGGTAAACGCTTAATTTTACTTCAGATGTTGAAGCTTTCGCCACAGCCGCATTCGCCTGTGACGTTCGGGTTGCGGAAGCTGAATGCCTCGTTGAGACCATTCTTGACGAAATCGACCTCGGTCCCGTCTATCAGCGGCAGCGCATCCGGTTCGACGATGATCTTGATGCCGCGGTCCTCGAACACGACGTCGTCGTCGGCCACGCCGTCGGCATAATTCAGGACGTACGAATAGCCGGAGCAGCCGGTTTTCTTGACGCCGAGGCGCAGCCCGACGCCCTCCCCGCGCGCGGCGAGGTACTTGCGAACCCGATTTGCAGCCGTTTCCGTCAGCGAAATTGCCATGATCCCTCGTTATTCCTGACTGTCGTCATCTTGCCCGAGCGCATGCATAAGCATACGCACCGCGTCTTCTAAGACAAGCAGGCGGCCGGTTTTCTCCGCCGGCACGGCCAGGCTTTGCATAAGCTCGCCGACGGCAAATTCCGCGAGCGACGCGACCGGCCTGCCTTCGAAGCGTCCGCAGACCGCCTCGGCCGCGGCGATCACGTGGGGGCAACCGTAGGCGCGAAAGCCCATCTGCTCGAGCCGGCCCGCGCTTGCGCGGGCGCCGAGCTCGATCGAAACGCCGTCCGCGTCCTGCCGGACGACCGCCCCGCCGGGCGGGATCCGGGCATGCTCGGCCGCGGCGAACAGCCGCCGGACTTCGGGGCTGTAAGGGTCCGCGCTCAAGCGGCCTGTCCCGGCGCCATGCCGCGCAGCCGCTCGACGGCGGCACGATAACGCTTTGCAGCGAAGTCGACCTCGGCCGCGGTCGTCGGGCGGCCGAACGAAAAGCGGATCGCGCTGCCCGCCTCGCGGTCATCGAGCCCCAGCGCGCGCAGGACAGCCGACGGCTCCCGGTCCTTCGCGTTGCAGGCCGAGCCGGCTGCGACGCAGACCGGCTCGAGGGCGAGCAACAGGCTCTCACCTTCGACGCCGGCGGCGCTGACGTTGACTATCCCGGGATAGCCGTGTTCGAGCGAGCCGTTCACGCGCAGGCCGGGCAGTCCTTCGAGCCCCGCAAGGAGCCGGTCGCGCATTGCCGTCACGTGCGCGAGGTCGGCCGCCAGCGAGGCGCGCGCTGTCGCGGCTGCCGCGCCGAAAGCGGCAATCAGCGGCACCGGGAGCGTGCCGGGACGCAGGCCCCGCTGCTGGCTGCCCCCGAAAAACAGCGGCAGCACGGGGCTGCCGATGCCGGCACCGAGACACAGGACGCCGATGCCCTTCGGCCCGTAGAGCTTGTGGGCGGATACCGAGAGCAGATCGACGGGCAGCCGGTCGAGGTCGAGCGGGAGCTTGCCGGCCGACTGCGCCGCATCGACGTGGTACAGCACGCCGCGCTCGCGGCACAGCGCGCCGATGCCTGCGATGTTCTGCACGACCCCCGTCTCGTTGTTGACGTGCATGATCGACACGAGCTGGGTGTCGTCGCGGATCGCGGCCGCCAGCCGGTCGAGGTCGAGCCGTCCGTCCGCTTTGGGCGCGAGCCAGGTGACCTCGAATCCCTCCTGCTCCAGCGCCCGGAACGTATCCGTGACCGCCTTGTGCTCGGTCGGCATTGTGACCAGGTGCCGGCCGTCGCCCGCGCGGGCCCGCGCGGCGCCGAGGATGGCGAGGTTGTCGGCCTCGGTCGCGCCCGACGTCCAGACGAGGCGCCCGGGGTCGCAGCCGAGCAGTCCCGCGACTTGGGCGGCGGCCGTCTCGACGTGCCGTGCAGCCCGCCGGCCGGCGACATGGGCCGAGGACGCGTTGGCAAACCCGGTTCCGCTGCCCGCGAGCTCCGCCAGCATCGCGACGGCCGCCGGATCCGCGGGGGTCGTCGCCGCGTAATCGAGGTAGACGATATCGGGCTCAGCCGTCACGGTCGCCCCGGTACTGCCGCTCGATCGCCGTCAGGATGCCGCGCAGGAGGTTGATTTCGTTCTTGTCCGGCGCCGCCCGCAGCAACAGGCGCCGCAGCCGGCGCATCAGGTGCCGCGGGTTGTCGGGATCGAGAAAATGAATGTCGCGCAGCACCTGCTCGAGATGCGCGTAGAAGTGCTCGAGTTCCGCGCGCGTCGCGGGCGGCGCATCGGGCTCGTAGACCGGCCGGCTCTCGTGGCCGCCGGCGAGCCTGAGCTCGTAGGTCAGCACCTGGACCGCCATCGCGAGATTCAGCGAACTGAAGTCCGGGTTGGTCGGGATCGTGAGCAACGCGTCGCAGAGGTCGAGGTGCGCATTCGTCAGGCCGTATTTCTCGGGCCCGAACACGGCCGCCACCGGCCCGCCGGCGCTTGCTTCGATCAGTTTCTCCGCCCCATCGCGCGGCTCGTAGGTGGGCCAGTCGAGCGCGCGCGAGCGGGCGCTCGCCCCCATCGTGTAGACGCAGTCGCCGAGCGCGTCGGCCAGCGAGTCCGCGACGACGGCGTTTTCGAGCACGTCGACCGCCCCCGAGGCCCGCGCCGTGGCGTCCGCGTGCGGAAAATGGCGCGGCTCGACCAGCACGAGCTCGGTAAGCCCCATGTTTTTCATCGCCCGCGCGACGGCCCCGATGTTGCCGGGGTGCGTCGTGCCGACGAGGACGATCCGAATCGACATCGATGGCAAATACGACCCAAAGTCCGATATTCTAGCGCCGCGGCCGCCTGCGGCCGAGTTCTTTGCCACTGACGGAATCGCTCGATGCACCCTCTGCTCAACGTCGCGGTCATGGCCGCGCGGCGGGGCGGCGACACGCTCGTCCGCAAAATGAAGGACCTCGACCGGCTCAAGGTCGAGAAAAAGGGTCATAACGACTACGTCAGCGAGGCCGACCGCGCCGCTGAACGTGCGGTCATCGACACGATACACAAGCATTACCCGGACCACGCGATCCTCGCTGAGGAAAGCGGCGCCACGGGTGAGTCGGACACGGTCTGGATCATCGACCCGCTCGACGGGACGACCAACTACGTGCACGGCTTCCCGGTGTTCTGCGTCTCCGTCGGCGTGCAGCAGAAGGGACGGCTCGAACACGGCGTGGTGTACGACCCGCTGCGCCAGGAGCTGTTCACGGGATCGCGCGGCCACGGCGCGCTGCTCGACGGCCGCCGGATCCGTGTCAGCGGCGAAACCCACCTCGAGCGCGCGCTGATCGGCACCGGATTCCCCTTCCGCCAGGCCGACCTCGAGATCTCCGCCTACCTCGCGATGCTCGAGAAGGCGATCCGCCACACGTCGGGCGTGCGCCGCGCAGGGGCCGCCGCGCTGGATCTCTGCTACGTGGCCGCGGGCCGGCTGGACGCGTTTTTCGAAACCGGCCTGGCGCCCTGGGATCTCGCCGCCGGCGGCCTGATCGTCCGCGAGGCCGGCGGCATCATGAGCGGCCTCGACGGCAGCGAAAACTGGCTCGATACCGGGCACGTGCTGACCGGCACGCCGAAAGTCTACGGCGCGCTCGCGAAGCTCTGCGCTGCGGAAATCCGCGAACTGACCCGGGCTTGAGCGGTCCTCAGCGCGGCGGCGCGCCGACGAACAGGAAATAGTTGCGCAGACCGCCCTCGGCGAAACCCGCCCCGAGGTAAATCGGCCCCAGGTAGGTATCGAGCGCGCCGAAGACGCTGCCGCCGAAGAGCGTCGACGAGAACCCCGCGTCGCTCCGCGACGCCCAGGTACTGCCCGCTTCGAGCGAGGCCCCGACGAAGGCCGGCACGCTGAAGACCCCGGTCGACAGGGACCCGGCCCGGCGCCGGTAGACCAGCCGGGCCAGCGCGGCGTGCGGCCCCCGCAAGGCATCCCGCTCGATGCCCGACAGGTTCAGGAATCCGCCGAGCGCAAACTGCTCGCTCAGGCCCGGCACCGAGCCGCCGGTGGTCGCGAGGGCCAGGCCCGCACCGAACGTGTTGCGCCCCCGGGTGAGAAAAGTATCGACGTCGAGCCGGAACGCGTCGTACGGCGTATCGGCGCCCAGGTTCGTCCGCGATCCGCGCCAGCGCAGGTCGCTGACGCTGCCGCGGGTCGGGAAATGGGCGTCGTCGAGCGTGTCGAAGCGCAGCCGCGCCCGCAATCCCCCGGTGTCGAAACTCTGGCTGTCGAGCACGGGATCGCCGATCCGGACGCTGGTGCTGCCCGTGCCGCGGAACAGGCCGACGCGGAACTCGCCCTCGTCGCCCAGGCGGCGTCCGACGTCGAGGCCGAGCCTGCGCTCGGTGATGCGCTGGCGGCCGACCTGGTCCTCGCCGTCGAACAGGCTGATGCTCGTACGCGCGAGCTCTGCCCACGGCGCCACGAACAGGTCCGCCCCGGGGCGGACGGGCTGGTAGAACTCCGTGGCGAGCCGGGGATTGGTCCCGATGCGCAGGTCGGTCCGCCACTCGGCGCCGCGGCGATTGAGCGCCATTTTCGTGAACCGGGCGCTCAGGCCCACCGCCGTCACGCCCTCGAAGTCGTCCACGAGCGACAGGCCGAACCGGAGCTCGTCCCGGCCCCAGCCCTTGGTCGTCGCATCGAACACGACGCCGGTCTGCCCGCCGCTTTTGACGAGCCGCCACGTGACCTGTTCGTACAGGCCGAGCCCCAGCAGCCGGTCGGCATCGGCAGCCAGTCGTGCCGGGTCGACGGCATCGCCGGGCTGCGTCAGGATGCGGGCCTCGAGCATCCTGTCCGGCAGCGTATCGTCGTGCCGGATGCGCACGAAGGCCAGCGTGTCGGACGGCGGCCGGCGCAGCGTCGTCCGCGATTCGCGGTAGGCCGCGTAAGCCGTCTCGCTGACGGCGAGTTCCGCGAGCCGCGGGGCGTAGCGCAGCGTGGCCACCGCGCCGGGGCGGACGACCTCGGTGACGGCGCTGAAATCGGTCGATGCGTAGGTGCCGAGATCCGGCTCGATCAGCACGTCGTGCGGACCGAGGGTCGCAATCTGGCGCTGTGTCTCCTTCCGGATCAGGATCGTCAGCATCTGCTCGGAGATCCGGAACGCGGAATCGAGTTCCTCGGCCGGGTACAGCGGGAATTCGACGCTCACCGCGATGATGACGTCGACATCCATGGCGCGGATCACGTCGATCGGCAGGTTCGCGAACAGGCCGCCGTCGACGAGCAGCCGGTCGTCCATCTCGACGGGCGCGAGTATGCCGGGCACGGCCATGCTCGCCCGCATCGCGGTCGCGAGGCTGCCGTGGTCGATGACGTAAGCTTGTGCCGCGACGATGTCGGAAGCCACGGCGCGAAATGGGATCGGCAGTTCGTCGAAGTCCCGGATGTGCGCAACGTCGAGCGTCAGGCGCCGCAACAGCAGGTCCAGGTGATGGCCCTGCAGCAGGCCCATCGGCATGCGGATGGCGCCGTCGCTGACCCCGAGCTCGAGACGCATCGGCAACTGGCCGTCGTCTTCACGGCGTCGGAAGTCGAGGTCGCGCCGCTGCGGCGCATCGGACATCAGGCTCGCCCAGTCGGTCGTCTCGAGCAGCGCCTCCAGCGCTTCGGCGTCCATGCCCGAGGCATAGAGTCCGCCGATGAAGGCGCCCATGCTGGTGCCGGCAATCGCGTCGATCGGCACGCGCAGCCGCTCCAGCTCGCGCAGGACGCCCACATGGGCTGCTCCGCGAGCCCCGCCCCCGCCGAGCACGAGGCCGACGCGCGGGCGCTCGGGCGCGTCCGCCTCGGCGACGTCCGGCGGCGCGGCCGGCGCCTCGAGCGTGGCGAGCAGGACGATGGCGGTGAGAACGAGTCGGCGACTCCGCATGGCGACACTTCCGGGCGAAACGAACGCTGCACAGTATAATGGCGCGCCGTCAGGCTGCTCCGGATTCATGACGATGCACTTTCTTTCGAGGCCGGCACGGCTGGCCACGATCTTCTCCTGCCAGCTCGCCGCCGCCGGCACTTGCCTGGCCGACGTCGCCCGCGCACCGGTCGACGAGATCGTCGTGACCAGCCAGCGGCGCGCCCAGCCGCTCCTCGAGCATGCCGGCAATATCGAACACCTCGGCAGCGGCGTGATCGACGCCGTGGGTCACCAGCACGTGCACGAACTCCTGACGCGGGTACCCGGCGTCTGGCTCAGCCGCGGCAGCGGGCAGGAACACCTGACGGCGATCCGCTCACCGGTGCTGACCGGCGCCGGCTCCTGCGGCGCGTTCCTGTTCCTCGAAGACGGCATCCCGATCCGGCCGGCCGGCTTCTGCAACGTCAACTCGCTGTTCGAGATCGCGACGGAGCAGGCCCGGGCGATCGAGATCGTGCGCGGCCCGGGCAACGCGCTCTACGGTTCGAACGCGCTGCACGGCATCGTCAACGTCCTGATGCCGATGCCGGACGCGGAGCGCAGGCCGCATGCGGCCCTCGAGGCCGGGGCCAACGATTTCGTCCGCGGCCGCCTGGCGCTGCCCTTCGGTCGCGATGCGGCCTGGCTCGCGACCCTGGTCCACGCCGACGACGGGGGATTCCGGACGGACACGGGCTACACGC
>JAWWBD010000016.1:0-26445 GCA_033721115.1 Woeseiaceae bacterium
CCCCCCCGCCCCCCCACGCCCCCCGCCACCCCGGCCAGGTGTGCCGGCCCGCCGATCCTCGCGCCCCTCGTATAAATGCGCCGCGCCGCAACCCAACCCGCTACGCACGGCTCGGCGGGCGGCCACACTGCGGCAGCGACGCGTTGCCGTGTGCCCGTTCGGAAATTGTTATACTTGCCGGCACAGGGGTGGCCGTACGGCCTGAGATCCTCGCAAAGTCGGGGAAACCCTCTGAACCTGATCCGGGTAATGCCGGCGTAGGAAGGACACCATGCAGCAATTCTCTCCAATGCGACGCATCGTCGCTCTTCTCGTATCCATCCTGCTGCCGCTCATCGCGGCTGCGGAGACGATCGATGAGATCGTCGTGACGGCGGATTTCCGCGAGCGCTCGCTCGCCGAACTGCCGGCGTCCGTGAGCGTGCTCGATGCGGAGGCAATCGAAGCGGGCGCGGTGCAGCATTTCGAAGAGCTGATCCGCCTCGTGCCGAACATCAACTGGTCCGGCGACGGGCACCGCCCGCGCTACCTGCAGATCCGCGGCGTGGGCGAGCTCGAGCAGTACGAGGGCGCGCCGAATCCCTCGGTTGGCTTCCTTGTCGACGACATCGATTTCAGCGGCATCGGCACGATAGCAACGCTGTTCGACATCGAGCGCGTCGAGGTACTGCGCGGGCCGCAGGGCACGCGCTATGGCGCCAACGCGCTGGCCGGGCTCGTCTATCTCAGGAGCGCGCTGCCGAGCGAGGACTGGCGGGGCCGCGTTCAGGTCACGGCCGGCGAGGATGATGCCCGCTCGCTCGGCGCGGCAATCGGCGGGCCGCTCGACGGCGCGGGCGCGCTCACGTTCCGCGCCAGCGCCCATCGCCACGAATCCGACGGGTTCCGCGAGAATCCCTACCTCGGCCGCGACGACACCAACGGCCGCGACGAGACGACGATTCGCACACGCCTCGCGTGGTTGCCGGCGGCAGACTGGAGCGTGGATCTCGCGACGATGTTCGTCGACGTCGATGACGGCTACGACGCGTTCGCACTCGACAACGGTTACACGATGTTGTCCGACAAGCCGGGCCGCGATGCGCAGCAGAGCGTCGGTGCGTCGGCTCGCGTCGAGTGGGCGGGGCGCGACGATCTCGCGTTCACGTCGATCACGGCCTGGGCCGATTCGGACATCGTGTTCAGCTTCGACGCCGACTGGGGCAACCCGGACAGCTGGGCGCCGTACACCTACGATTACTTCTCGCTGAGCCTGCGCGATCGCCGCACGCTGTCGCAGGAGTTCCGGCTGGCCGGGGATCGCTGGCTCGCGGGTATTTATGCGCTCGACATGACGGACGCACTCACGACCCGCAACCAGGGTGAGTACTACGATCCCTTTTTCGATTTTTCCGACTCGCTCGACGCGAGTTTCGCGAGCGACTACGAAGCGACCAGCCTGGCGCTGTTCGGTCAGGCCGACTTCGAGCTGGCCAGCGCCACGCGGCTGACGGCGGGGCTGCGCGTCGAGCGGCGCACGACGGACTACCGGGACACGGCCGGACTTGCGGCGGACCCCGCCGAGACCATGGCCGGCGGCGAGCTGACGCTGAACCACGCGTTCGGCGACGAGCTGTCCGGCTACCTGAGCCTGGCGAAGGGCTACAAGGCCGGCGGCTTCAACCTCGGACCCGTGCCCGAGGGGCGTCGCGAGTTCGGGGCCGAGGATCTCTGGAGCCTGGAGGCGGGAATCCGGGCCTCGTTGCTCGAGGATCGGCTCGGCCTGAGCGCCGCCGTGTTCTACAACCGGCGGCTCGACCAGCAGGTCCGGACCTCGTTCCAGACCGACCCGGGCGACCCGACGACGTTCGTTTTCTTCACGGACAATGCGGCGCGCGGGGAAACGCTCGGCTTCGAGGCGGAGCTGGCCTTCACGCCGGGCGAGCGCTGGGAATTCTTTGCCGCGCTCGGCCTCTTGGACGCGACTTTCGACGAGTTCGAGACACCCGAGGTCGACCTCGACGGCCGCCGGCAGGCGCATGCGCCGGGCTACACGGTCACGGCCGGGGCCACCTACGCGCATCCGCGCGGGTTCTTCGCGCGCGTCGACGTGTCGGCGAAAGACGAGTTCTACTTCGATGTGAGCCACGATCAGCGATCGTGGTCTTACGAACTCGTCAATGCGCGACTCGGTTACGGTCAGGATGCCTGGCGCGTCGAACTCTGGGCCCGCAACCTGTTCGACGAAAAATATCCCGTGCGCGGCTTCTACTTCGGCAACGAGCCGCCCGATTTCCCGAACGAGCTCTACGTGCGTCTCGGCGATCCGCGCCAGCTGGGCGTGACGCTGGACTGGAGGTTCTGACCATGCGTGTTGCCGTCGACATCAGCCTGTACCCGCTCGCCGACGAATACCTCGAACCGATCCGGGACGTGATTGCCCGCCTCGAGGCGCACGCCGGCGTAGTGGTCGCGAAGAATCCGATGTCGACGCAGCTCCGCGGCGACTTCGACACGGTGATGGACGTGCTGCGCCGGGAACTCCGCACGACCTTCGAGGCGCTGCCGCACGCGGTTTTCACGATCAAGATCCTGAACAACCCGCACGGCGACTGAATGCCGCCGCTCCTCGAGACGATTGCGGCCCAGGCGCGGGCGCTCTCGCTCGCCGAGGCGACGGCGGTGCTGCTGGCGATCGCGTACCTGCTGCTCGCGATCCGGGAAAACGTCTGGTGCTGGCTGGCCGCGGGCATCAGCACCGCGATCTACGTCTGGCTCTTCATCGGCGCGAAGCTCTACATGGAGTCCGCGCTCAACGTGTTCTATTTCGGCATGGCCGTCTACGGCTGGTACGCGTGGACGCACGGCGGCGGGCCCTCGCACGAGCTGCCCGTGACGCGCTGGCCGTTCCGCGTGCACGCCGCGGCGATCGCCGGCATCCTGGCCCTGAGCATGGTCAACGGCTGGCTGCTCGAGCGCCATACCGATGCCGAGTTCCCGTATCTGGACTCGATGACGACCTGGAGCGCCATCTGGACGACCTTCCTCGTCGCCCGCAAGGTGCTCGAGAACTGGTGGTACTGGCTCGTGATCGACGGCGTGTCCGTCGTGATCTACTGGCTGCGCGACCTCGAGCTGACGGCACTCCTGTTCGTGGCCTACCTCGTGATGATCCCGTTCGGGCTCCTCGCCTGGACGCGGTCGTACCGGGCGGCGCAGGCGTGACGCCCGAAGAGGCGCTGGCCTCGATCCCGGGCTGGGCCGGCGCCGACGTCACACCGCTGCCGGGCGGCACCACTGGCAGGACCTGGCTCGCCGAAACGGGCGGGCGGAGGGCCGTGCTGAAAGTCGACCCGGCCCCGCGCGTGCCGCCGCTGAACCGGCGCGACGAGGAGGCGGCGATCCAGGCAAGCGCTGCGGAGGCCGGGCTCGCCCCGGCCGTGCTCTATGCCTCGCCGACGGTGCTGCTGTCCGACTATGTGCCGGGCGAGGTCCTGACCGCCGACAGTATCGCGCTCGATGAGAACCTCGATGCGCTTGCCGCTCTGCTGCGGCGCCTGCACGCGCTGCCGGCGCCCGCGCGCCGCTTCGATGCGGCAGGTGCTGCGCGGCGCTATGCCGGGCGCAGCCGGTCGATCGATGCGGCCCGGACACGCGCCTGCCTGAACGTCATCGAGGCGCTGCCGCCGCCGCGCGACGTCGCCTGCTGCCACAACGACCTCGTGGCTGCAAATATTCTGGCCCCACCGCGCGTGGTCCTGCTCGACTGGGAGTACGCCTGCGCCAACGATCCCTGTTTCGACCTCGCGACGGTCGTCGCGCACCACGGTCTGGGCGCTGCGAAGGCGCAGCGATTGCTCGACGCCTATTGCGGCGGCGCGGACGAAGCGGCGCGGCAGCGTCTCGAGGAATATTGTGCGGTCTATAAAGCGCTGCTGTGGCTATGGCACGCCGCCGAGGCAGGCAGCAACGCAGGCGAAGCCTGAAATTCGCATTCGAGCGGCAGCGTGGAGCGGTGGTCGAGCAGCCGGTTTTGGCGGATACTGAGTCGCGATGTCGTCATCGGGGTGGGCAGAAATGAGCAAACTGAACAGACGTGTGTTACTGAAGTCTGCCATCGGATCGGCACTGGCCCTTCCTTTTCCGGGCCTGGTCGGCGCCCAGGAATTGACCGGCAGCAGCAATCCGCGTCGTATCGACGTACACCATCACTTCGCACCGCCGGCATGGGTTGCGAATGTCAAAGACAGACCCCTGCTCAACATGGCGAACACGCGGTGGAAGCCGGAGCATTCCATCGACGACATGGACGCGGGTGGAGTTGCAGCCTCGATCATATCGATAACCAACCCGGGAATTTCTTTCGGTGACGCAGCCGAGACACGCCGACTTGCGAGGGCCTGCAACGACTACGGCGCGAAGCTCGTGTCCGATCATCCGTCCCGCTTCGGGCTGTTCGCGGCCATGCCGCTACCGGATGTCGACGATACGTTGCACGAGATCGAGTATGCCTATGACACGCTGCACGCCGACGGCGTGGGGCTGATCACGAGTTACGGCGACCGCTGGCTGGGCAATCCCGATTTCAGGCCGGTCATGGAAGAACTCAACCGGCGCAAAGCCGTGGTGTTCGTCCATCCGACGGCCGCCAACTGCTGCCGGAACCTGGATTACGCCCCGGGCGTTCGGCCGGGCACCATCGAATACGGTACCGATACCACGCGCGCGATCGCGGGCATCGCATTCAGCGGTGACGCCAGGCGCTATCCCGATATACGGTTCATCTGGTCGCATGCAGGCGGCACCGCCCCGTTCCTGCTCCGGCGGCTCGAAAGTGCCGGCAGGCGGTCACCGGAGGCCCTGCCGGACGGTTTCACGGCGGAGATGGGGAAATACTTCTACGACACCGCGTCTGCATACAACCGCGGTGCGCTGCTGGCACTGATGGAGATGGTGGCGACGACGCAGATCGTCTTCGGAACCGACTTCCCGCCCGGTGAAACGAGTACCCGGATGGCCGAGGTGCTGGCAGAAACGGGTCTTTTCAGCGCAAGCGACATGCGCCTGATCAACCGCGAGAATGCGCTGGAGCTGTTCCCCCGGTTTTCGTGACCGGCTGCCGAACCGGATAAAAGCGAGGAGCAATTTCTGCTTCCATGTACACGCCAAGCCCAGGGAAAACCGATTTTCGTCGCGCTGCTGCCGCCGCGCACTGGCTATTCCTCGTCGCTGGCGTCGGCCCGCTCGCAACCGGTATCGCAAACCTCGTACCCATGTCGACGGGAACTGCCGGCGGCGTCGGCCTTCTGCTCCTCGTTCCTCTCACACTGATCAGTTTCGCCGCAATGGTCGCCGGAATCATTCGTGCTGCCAGGCTGGGCAAGCCCTGGTCGCTCATTGCGTTGTCTGCGCTGAGTATTCTTTACGTCATAGCCTTTTTCATGACGGACAGCGACCTGCTGCCGGTATGGGTGACCCGCATGCTGCCGCTCGCCCTGGGGCTGGCCATGGTTGGGATCGCGATTTACGGTCTCGGCGCGCGCCGCAATCATAAGCCGGACGTTCCCGCCACCTGAGTCCGGCATGCCGGCCTTGCGCTAAACTCATCACAATGACCGCATTCGATCAGTCCCGGTACGCGTTGACACGAGGGGATTGCCCATGGCACCGAATCTGAAAAACGTCGACCACCTGCACGTCGATGTGGGCAGCTGGCGCGAGGCCGAGACCTGGTATCGGTCCGTACTGGGCTTCGCGCGCGTCGAGGCGCTCATGGGCTGGGCGGTCAAGAACGGTCCGCTGACCATCGAGAATCCGGAGGGCACGATCCATCTCGCCCTGTTCGAATCCGAGCACCCGGAAACCATCAGTGCAATCGCCTTCGGCGCAACCGGCGAGGAATTCCTGAAGTGGAAGAAGCACCTCGAAGGCCAGGGCCTGAAGCTCCGGGTCACCGATCACAAGCTGGCGTATTCGCTGTACTTCAGCGATCCGTGGGGCAACATGCACGAGATCACGACCTATGAGCGAGATTACGTTGCCGGCCAGCTGGCCACGGCAAACAGTTCGGGATGATTCACCGCGTAATATTGCGGACGGCATTTTTCGCCGTGCTGGCCGCGTGCCAGGCGGACGAGGGACTACGCGACGTGACCGAACTCGAAGACTTTGCGTTGCGCTATGCAGCAGCCTGGAGCAGCGGGGACCCGGTCGCTTTCGCGGCGTTCTACGCCGAGGACGGCGTGCTGCGGATCAACGACGGCAAGCCATCGGTCGGGCGTGACGCGGTGACGGAAACGGCACGCGGATTCATGACCGCATTTCCCGACATGATCGTGCGCCTGGTCGAGCTGCGAGCGGCCAATGGCCGCGTCGACTTCCACTGGCACTGGACCGGGACCAACACCGGTCCTGGCGGCACCGGCAACGCGGTCGACCTGCGCGGCTTCGAGCGTTGGACCCTGGATGACGACGGCCTGATCCTGGAGTCGCATGGTCATCTCGACCAGGCCGAGTACGATCGGCAGCTGAACGCTGCGCCGGCGATCGAAAGACCGGCGTCGGTCCCTTGACCTGATTCTTCATCACGCCGGGAAAGGTCTCCGCGCCGTGAGAAAGGTGTCCGAAAAAGGTGTCGAAAAAGGTGTCAGGTTTATTTTCCGAAAATAAACCTGACACCTTTTTAGGAGACCTTTCTGGGAAATTGTCTCACCATCGGTTGCGTAGTTCGCGCAGCTTGAGGAAGACCGTCTTCGGGTCCGGGGCGCTGCCGATTTCCGGGAAGTCCTCGCGCAGGCGCGCGACGACGGACGGGCTGTCCAGGCGAAAAAAGGTATTGATCGCGCGCTCGTCGGCCATGGTCGTCACCGTGCCGGCCGGGTCCCGGTCCTTGTAGTCCCCGAGCATCTGCCGCGCCGTCTCGTTGTCGGGTTCGCGGTCCAGCGTGAACCCGAGGTTGTTGGCCAGGTAATCGTGGCCTGGATAGATCCGGGTGTCGTCGGCGAGTTTTTCGAGCTGCTCGTGGAAGGTCGTGTAGAGTTCTTCCGGGTGGCCGCCGTTGTGGCAGTTGCCGGCGCCGGCGTTGAACAGCGTGTCGCCCGAGAACAGCGCAGGCTGGTCGCCGCTGGCCAGCAGGCAGATGTGCGCCATCGTGTGGCCGGGCGTGTCGAGGCATTGGAGTTCCACCGTCGTGCCCACCCGGATGACGTCGCCGGCGCCGACGCCGCGATCCATGCCGGGAATCCGCCCACCGGCATTGCGATGTGCGATCACGGTGGCGCCCGTCGCCTCGACGAGCCCCTTGTTGCCACCCGTATGGTCGCCGTGCTCGTGGGTATTGAGAATCTGCGTGATCGTCCAGCCGTGTGTCTCGGCCGCGGCCAGGCACTTCGGGTAGTCGAGGGGATCGACGGCCAGCGCTTCACCCGTCTCGGGGCAGGCGATCAGATAATTGAAATTCCGGTAGGCGTTTCCGGTCCAAACCTGTTCGACGAGCATGTGGACGTACCTCCTGCATGCGTTATAACACAATGATTTGCGGTGCTTTTCACCTTGACTCCGCTTTCGACGTGAAATTTGCGCGGGAATCATTACCCTATAGCACCATTTCGCGGCGACGCCGCGGACCCAAAATTCTGGAGCGACATTCATGAAAAGACTCTCGGGCGCACTCGTCGTCGCGCTGCTGGCCGCCGCCTGCGGCCAGTCGGGCGACGATGCCGAACCCGCCGCGGAGGCGGACACCGTGAACCTCGAGCCGACGGGCGACGTATTCGGGATTCCCTATTACCAGCGCGACCTCGCGAACGGCCTGCGCGTGATCACCGTGCCGACCGACTTTCCCGACATCGTGACCATCCAGATTCCGGTCCAGACCGGCTCGCGCAATGAGATCGAGGACGGCAAGACCGGCTTCGCGCACTTCTTCGAGCACATGATGTTCCGCGGCACCGAGCAGTACCCGGCCGACGTCTACAACGAGTTGCTGAAGAAGATGGGCGCGGATCGGAACGCCTACACGACCGACGACTATACGAACTACCACATCACCTTCACGAAAGAAGACCTGGAGAAGGTCATCGAGCTCGAGGCCGACCGCTTCCAGCGCCTGAGCTACTCGGAGGACGTCTTCCGCACCGAGGCGCTGGCCGTCAAGGGCGAGTACCTGAAGAACTTCTCGAACCCCATCCAGAAGATGTTCGAGCGCCTGAGCGACCTCATGTACGACGTGCATACCTACAAGCACACGACCATGGGTTTCATCGAGGACATCGAGGCGATGCCGGACCAGCTGGAGTACTCGAAGACCTTTTTCGATCGCTGGTATCGCCCCGAAAAGACCGTCGTCATTCTCGTCGGCGATATCGACCCCGCCGCGACCATCGCACTGGTCGAAAAGTACTGGGGCGACTGGGAGCGCGGCGACTACGAGGCCGAGATCCCGGCGGAGCCGCCGCTCGGCGGGCCGAAGTACGAGCACTACCAGTGGGAGGCGCCGACGCAGCCCTGGCTGGCCTTCGCCTATCGCGGCCCGGCCTACGTGCCGACGGAGAAGGACATGCCGGCCCTCGACCTGGTGTCTTCGATCTATTTCTCCGAATCCTCCGATCTGTACCAGAAGGTCGTGATCCAGGAGCAATGGGCGGACCAGCTGTTCGGCTGGTTCCCGGACCAGAAGGACCCCGGCATGCTGCTGATCGCGGCCAGGCTCACCGACGCCGCACACGCGGTGGCCGTGCAGGATGCGATCAACGACACGCTGGTCGAGGCCCGGACCGAGCTGGTGGATGCGAAAAAGGTCGAGGAGACCAAGTCGCGGCTCCGCTACGGCTTCACGGCCCGGCTCGACAGCTCGGGCAACATCGGCTCGGTGCTGGCCCGTTTCGTACATTTCGAACGCACGCCCGAGACGATCAACCAGGTGTTCGCGACCTACGACACGTTGACCGCCGAGGACATCCGGCACTATGCGAACGAGTATTTCAAGGACGACTCGCGCGTGACGTTCACGCTGTCCAGTGACCCGGCCATGCCCGGCATCGACGGCATGGCCTCGGTCGACGAGCGCGTGGCCGAAATCGGGATGCTCGCGGCGGACGCGAGTGGGTCCGCCGAAGAAGGCGATGAAGTGACGCTGCCGGTACCCGACGCGGATCCGGCTGCGGCCACGCCCGTCGAATTCGTCGCCCAGCCGTCGGCGACCTCGCCGCTCGTCGACGTGGCCTTCGTTTTCCACACGGGCGCGGCCTTCGATCCCGCGGGCAAGAAGGGACTCGCGACGCTCACGGCGGCAATGCTGACCGACGCCGGCTCCGAGGCGAAGACCATCGAGGAGATCAACGCCGCGATGTACCCGATTGCCTCCGGATTCAACGCCCAGGTCGACAAGGAAATGACGCGACTGGCAGGCCAGGTGCACAAGGACAACCTCGACACCTGGTATGAGCTGGTCCGCGGCCAGCTCCTGTTCCCCGCCTGGTCGGAAGTCGACTTCCGCCGCATCAAGACCCAGGTAAAGAACGCCATCCGCACCGACCTGGTCGGCAACAACGACGAGGAACTCGGCAAGGAGGTCCTCTACGAGGAAATCTACGGCGAGGACCATCCCTACGGTACGCTGAACCTGGGTGACGTGTCCGACATCGACGCGATCACGCTCGAAGATGTGAAGGCCTTCTATCGCCGGAACTTCACGATCGCGAACGTCACCGTCGGGCTGTCCGGCGGCTACCCGGACGACTTCCCGGCTCGGGTCAGCACCGACCTGCAGCGGCTGGAGCCCGGCACGCGTACGAAGCTCGACCTGCCGGCGGCGCCGATGCCGGACGGGCACGAGGCGGTCATCGTCCGGAAGGAGACGCCGGCGGTCGCCGTGTCCTTCGGCTTTCCGATCGAGCTCGAGCGTGGCGACCCGGACTGGGTTGCGCTGTGGCTCGCGCGCTCCTATCTGGGCGAGCACCGCAGCCAGAACGGCGTGCTGTACAACCGGATCCGGGAGCAGCGGGGCATGAATTACGGGGACTACGCCTACATCGAGTACTTTCCGCGCGGCATGTTCCAGTTTCATCCGGACACCAACCTCGGCCGCCAGCAGCAGATATTCCAGGTCTGGATCCGGCCGCTCCGGAACAACAACGATGCGCATTTCGCGACGCGCACGGCAATGTTCGAGCTTAGAAAACTGATCGAGGAAGGCATCAGCGAGTCGGATTTCGAGGCGACCCGGGCGTATCTGTCCAAGTTCGTGGCGCTCCTGACCGATGGCCAGTCACGGCAGCTGGGCTATGCGATCGACAGCAAGTACTACGGCATCGACGATTTCTCGAGCTATGTCCGGCAGGGGCTCGAAAACCTGACGCTGGCCGACGTCAATCGCGTCGTCCGGGAAAACCTGAGTACGGACAATATCCGGTACGTGTTCATCACGCGTGACGCCGACGACCTGAAGGCTCGGCTCGTATCCGACCGGGCGTCGCCGATGACGTACGATGCCGAGATGCCCGCGGCGGTGCTCGAGGAGGACAAGGTGATCGAAAAACTGCCGCTCGGCTTCGAGGCGGAGTCGGTCGAGATCGTCCCGGCCTCCGCCGTGTTCCAGTAAACGGACGGAGGACAGGCACGATGCAGATCGTGAGCTTCATCGCAAACGGCAAGACGCACTACGGCCGGCTCGAGGGTGAGAGGCTCGTCGCTGCGAGTGATGGGCTCCGGGCCCGCTACCCGGACGTCCGGGCGCTGCTGGCGGGCGACGCCACGGCTGCGCTCGGCACTGACGAGGGCGGTGCGGAGTTTGCTGCCGCCGACGTCACGTTCCTCCCGCCCGTCCCGAATCCGGGCAAGATCATCTGCGTCGGCATCAACTACCGGCCGCACGTCGAGGAAATGGGACGCGACCTGCCGGAGCGCCCCATGCTGTTCGTCCGTTTCCCCGGGAGTCTGACCGGGCACGGGCAACCCGTGCTGCGCCCGGCCGTCTCGGAAAAATTCGACTACGAAGGCGAGCTCGCCGTCGTCATCGGCCGGCCCGCCCGGCACGTCGCCCGTGACGGGGCACTCGGTGTCGTTGCCGGCTACAGCTGCTTCATGGACGGTTCCGTCCGCGACTGGCAGAACCACACGTCGCAGTTCACGCCCGGCAAGAATTTCGAGACCAGCGGCGCGATGGGGCCGGCGCTCGTGACCGCGGATGCCGTATCCGACCCGACGGAACTCCGCCTCGAGACCCGCCTCAACGGCGAGGTGATGCAGGAGGGGAAGCTCTCCGACCTGATCTTCGACGTGCCCGCCCTGATCGAGTACTGCGCGACGTTCACAACCCTCGAGCCCGGCGACGTCATCGCCACCGGTACCCCCGGGGGCGTCGGCGCGGCCCGCAAACCGCCGGTCTGGCTCAGGGACGGCGACGAGATCGCCGTCGTCATCGATGGCGTCGGCAGGCTCCGAAACCCCGTCCGCGACGCCTGAGTCTGTCGCGCGGGCCCGGAACCGTGTTGCGTTGAAGCAACAATCTGGGCTCGAAATCCCCGATACCGCGGTTTGGCTGCGCTCAATGATTGACACAGGGTGGTATTTCTGCGACCTTTGATCCCGACTCCGTAACCGCACAGCAACACGCGCGTTACGCCGAGATTGCAGGACACCTTCAGGTACGACTTGGCGGGGGATTCAGGGGGCCAGGAACCACGTACTTACGTTGGTCAGGGCGGCTTCGCAAGAAGCCGCCTTTTTTATTGCCGAGTCGAACGACGCCGTCGCCCTGGCTCGTCAGAGCCCGTCGAGCCAGTCGGCCATCGCCGCGGCGATTGCCGCCGGTGAATCTTCCTGGATGAAATGCAGTCCCGGCACCGTCACCTCGACCTGGTTCGGAAAGCCGCGGCAGAACTCGCGCGCCCGCCCGGTCAGGATGGCCCCGGGCTCCGCGTTGATGAACAGCTTCGGTACGGGCGTCTCGAGCAGCCATTCGGAATACGCCTTGACGATCGCGCAGACGTCGTCAGGCTCGCCGTCGAGCGGGATTTCCCGCGGCCAGGACAGCGTCGGGCGCCGGTCCTCGCCGGGATTGCGGAACGGGCGGCGATACTCGTCCATCTCGGCAGGGGTCAACTCGCGCAGGACAGAGCCCGGCAGCACGTTCTCGATGAAGCGATTTTCCTCCAGCACAAGGCGTTCGCCGACTTCGGACCGGAAACCCTCGAAAATCCGGCGCGATGCCGCCGGCCATTCGTCCCAGCTGACGGGGCGGACGATCGCTTCCATGTAGGCGATCCCGCGGACACGCTCCGGCTGCCGGCTCGCCCAGTCGAAGCCCAGCGCCGAGCCCCAGTCGTGGAGCACCAGCGTGACGTCGTCCGTCACGCCGAGACGCTCCCACGCGCCGAACAGGAACTCGCGGTGCTCGACGTAGCGATAGCGACCGGGGCCGGTGTCCGGGAGCTTGTCCGAGTCGCCCATGCCGACGAGATCGACCGCGATGCAGCGGCCGCGATCGGCAAGCGCGGGCAGGATGTTGCGCCAGAGGTAGCTCGACGTCGGATTGCCGTGCTGGAAGACGATCGGGCTGCCTGTGCCCATCTCGACATAGGCCATCCGGAGGCCGTCCACTTCGACAAATCGTTTCTCGGGCAATGACTTATCGTGCATGACGTTCCCCCCGTTTGCTGAATCTTCGATTGTGCTCTGCTACATTGGCGGCCGACAATAACCGGGGGCCCCTGATGCATCTTGAAAACCGCCTCGCGTACTGGCGCGCCAACCTGCGCCTCGTTGCGATCTGTCTTTCCATCTGGTTCGTCTGTTCCTACGGCTTCGGCATCCTCTTCGTCGAGGAACTCAATCGCATCTCGATCGGCGGCTTCAAACTCGGTTTCTGGTTTGCCCAGCAGGGCTCGATCTACGTGTTCGTCGTGCTGATCTTCTTCTATGCGTGGCGCATGAACAAGCTCGACAAGCGTTTTGACCTGCATGAGAGCTGAGGCCGGATCGTGAGCCTGCAGGCGCTGACCTACCTCGTCGTAGGCCTGAGTTTCGCGCTCTACATCGGGATCGCGATCTGGTCCCGGGCGCACAGCACCGGGGACTTCTACATCGCGGGCAAGGGCGTGTCCCCCGTTGCGAACGGCATGGCGACCGCGGCCGACTGGATGAGTGCCGCGTCCTTCATCTCGATGGCCGGGCTGATCGCGTTCCTCGGCTACGACGGCTCGGTGTACCTGATGGGCTGGACCGGCGGCTACGTGCTGCTCGCGCTCCTGCTCGCACCGTATCTACGCAAGTTCGGCAAGTTCACGGTCCCGGAGTTCATCGCCGAGCGCTACTACTCGCGCACGGCGCGTATCGTCGCCGTCATCTGCCTGATCTTCATCTCCTTCACCTACGTCGCCGGGCAGATGCGCGGTGTCGGTATCGTGTTCTCCCGCTTCCTCGAGGTCGACGTGACCGTAGGGCTCGTCATCGGCATGGGCGTGGTATTCGTCTATGCCGTGATGGGCGGCATGAAGGGCATCACCTACACGCAGGTCGCGCAGTACTGCGTGCTGATCTTCGCCTACACGGTGCCGGCCGTGTTCATCGCGATCCAGATCACGGGCAACCCGCTGCCGCAGCTCGCTTTCGGCAGCGAGATCGCCGGCACGGGCACGCCGCTGCTCGAGAAGCTGGACGACATCGTGACCTCGCTCGGCTTCACGCAGTACACGAGCGGCACCAAGAGCCGGATCGACGTCTTCTGTATCACGATGGCGCTGATGGTCGGCACCGCCGGCCTGCCACACGTGATCGTGCGGTTCTTCACCGTGCCGCGGGTCCGGGACGCGCGGCTCTCGGCGGGCTACGCGCTCCTGTTCATCGCGATTCTCTACACGACGGCGCCGGCGGTGGGCTCGATGGCGCGCTACAACCTGCTGAACACGATCCAGCCCGGCGAGATCGGGGCGCCGCAGGGCAACCTCGCCTATGCCGAACGGCCGCAGTGGTTCCGCACCTGGGAACAGACGGGCCTGGTCACTTTCGAGGACAAAAACGGCGACGGGCGCATCCAGTATTACAAAGACGCGAATCCGGCGTTCCGCGACGAGGCCCGCGCATACGGCTGGGAAGGCAACGAGCTTACCGTGGATCGCGACATCATGGTGCTCGCCAATCCCGAGATCGCGCGCCTGCCCGACTGGGTAATCGCGCTGGTCGCGGCCGGCGGCATCGCGGCCGCGCTCTCGACCGCGGCCGGACTGCTGCTCGTCATTTCCGCCGCGATCTCGCACGATCTCGTCAAGGGCATCTTCCTCCCCGACATCTCCGAGCAGCGCGAACTCCTGGCGGGAAGGATCGCCGCTGCGGTCGCGATCATGATCGCAGGCTACCTCGGCTTCGATCCGCCCGGCTGGGTCGCGCAGGTCGTCGCGTTCGCATTCGGGCTTGCCGCGGCATCCCTGTTCCCGGTGATATTGCTCGGCATATTCTTCAAGCGTGTCAACAAGGAAGGCGCGATCGCCGGCATGCTGACCGGGCTCCTCTTCACCTATGGCTACATCGAGTACTTCAAGGGCCTGTTCCTCAAGTGGGCCGGTGCGCCCTTCGGGGAAAACGTGGCGGAAAACTGGCTGTTCGGCATCTCGCCGGAAGGCATCGGCGTCATCGGCATGTGCCTGAACCTCGTCGTCGCGATCACGGTCAGCCACCTGACGAGCCCACCACCCCCGCGTATCCAGCGCATGGTCGAGCAGATCCGCGTGCCGCGCGAACTGGAGGAGTCACACCTGTGACCACTCAAGGCCTGGTCCTCCTGGCCGTCGCCAGCGTGGCGCTGGGACTGGCCGGCCCGGCCGGCGCCGGCCTGACGCAGGACGAGCAGCGGATGCTCGAGTGGATCGATGCGCACGCCGGGGACGCGGTCGCACTCCTCGAGGAAACCGTCAACATCGGCAGCGGCACCATGAACCACGCCGGCATCCGCGAGGTGGGCCGGGTCATGCGGCGCGAACTCGATGCCGTGGGACTCGAAACGCGGTGGATCGACATGCCGGCCGAGATGCAGCGCGCGGGCCACCTGTTCGGGAGGAAGGACGGCGACGGGCCGAAGTTCCTGCTGATCGGACATCTCGATACCGTCTTCGAAGCCGACGACGCGTTCGACGCGTTCCGGCGCGAGGGCAACATCGGGCACGGTCCCGGCGTCGACGACATGAAGTCGGGCAACGTGATCATTGTCTTTGCACTGAAAGCGCTGGCCTCGATCGGGGCGCTCGACGCGATTCCCGTGGTCGTCGCCTACACCGGCGACGAGGAGAACGTCGGCGACCCGATCGAGATCGCCCGCCGCGACCAGATAGAAGCCGGGCGCTGGGCCGACATAGCGCTCGGATTCGAGGGGGCCGTGACGCGCGACGGCGCCGACTGGGCGACGATCTCGCGCCGCAGTTCCAGCGAGTGGCTGCTCGAGACGACCGGGCGCCAGGCGCATTCCTCCGGTGTGTTCAACGACCGGGTCGGCGCCGGGGCGATCTACGAGGCGGCGCGGATTCTCGCCGCGTTCTACGGCGAGCTCCGCGGCGAGAGCTACCTGACGTTCAACGCCGGCAACATCCAGGGTGGCACGATGGTCACCTACGACGAGGAGCTCCGGCGCGGCACGAGCTTCGGCAAGACCAACGTCGTGGCGCAGAAGGCGATCGTGCACGGCGACCTGCGCACGATCTCGGCGGAGCAGCTGGCGTCCGTGCAGGAGCGGATGCGCGCGATCGTCGCCATCAACCTGCCGCAGACGACGGCGACAATCCGGTTCCGCGACAAGTACCCGCCCATGGCGCCCACCGACGGCAACCGGCGCCTCGCCGACCGGTTGTCCGCGATCAACGTCGATCTCGGGCGCGGGCCGATGGAGATCCTCGACCCAATGCAGCGCGGGGCTGCCGACATTTCCTTTGTCGCGCCCTACGCCGACGCGCTCGCCGGCCTCGGCGCCCTCGGCAGCGGCGCGCACTCGCCGGACGAGACGGTGGAACTCGACTCACTGCCGCTCGCCATAAAGCGGGCGGCGCTCCTGATCTACCGGTCGAGCAGGGGGGCCGGCGGCCCGGCCGACTGACGCCATGGGGAGCGGGACGATGGAAGGCAACACGCGGCGCGTGATGATCGCGCTCGTGCTGACCGCGACCTTCATGGTCGTCGAGGTCATCGGCGGCATCCTGTCGGGCTCGCTCGCGCTCCTGGCCGATGCCGGGCACATGCTGACCGACACGATGGCGCTGGCGCTCGCCGCGCTCGCGTTCCGCGTCAGTCGCCGGCCCGCCGACCGGCGCCTGACCTATGGTTACCGGCGTTTCCAGATTCTCGCCGCTTTCGTCAACGGGCTGAGCCTGCTCCTGATCGTCGGGTGGATCCTCGTCGAGGCCGTGCGGCGCTTCATGGATCCGCCGGAGGTCCTGGGCACGACGATGCTCGTCGTCGCGGCGGCCGGGCTGGTCGTCAATCTCGTCGCATTCATCGTGCTGCACGGCGGGGACCGATCCAATCTCAATATCCGCGGCGCGGCGCTGCACGTCCTCGGCGACATGCTCGGCTCGGTGGCGGCCATCGTCGCCGCCGTCGTGATCATCCGGACCGGCTGGATGCCGATCGATCCGATCCTGTCGGTCGCGGTCGCGATGCTGATCCTGCGGAGCGCCTGGACGCTGGTGCGACACAGCGCCCACGTGCTGCTCGAAGGGGCGCCCGACTGGCTGGACGTCGACGAAATGCGGCGCAAGGTCGTCTGCCGCGTACCGGAAGTCACGGACATCCATCACGTGCACGTCTGGGGGCTGACGCCGCAGGACCTGATGCTGACGATGCACGTGCGGCTCGAGGCGGAGACAGCCAGCCCCACGCAGGTGATCCGCGGCGTCAAGGCCTGCGTCGAGGAGGAATACGGCATCGGGCACTCGACGATCGAGATCGAGACCGACGACTGCGCGGATCACTGATCGTCGGGCTGAACGATCCCGATGTAGGGCAGGGTACGGTCCTGTTCGGCGTAGTCGAGGCCGTAGCCGACGACCCATTCGTTGCCGATACTGAAGCCCGTGTAGTCGATCGGGACCTCGACCTCGGCAGCCTCGGTCTTGTGCAGCAGCGTGCAGGTCCGGACCGAAGCGGGACGGTGTGAGCGGATCAGGTCGATCAGGTAGGCCAGCGTGTGGCCCGTATCGACGATGTCCTCGACGATGATGACGTGCCGGTTCTCGATACTGCCGCGGACGTCCATGACCAGGCGCACGGCACCCGTCGACACGCTGCCGTCGTCGTAGCTGGACACGGCGATGAACTCGATCGTGCGAGGGATCAGCAGGCGGCGGGAGAGGTCGGCCAGGAAGATGAAGGCACCCTTGAGCACGCCGACCAGCACGACTTCGCCTTTGTCCGCATAGTCTTTGGAGATCTCGGCGGCGAGTTCGCTGACGCGGCGTTTCAGGTCCTCTTCCGATATCAGAACGGGTGGCGAGCCTTTCGTCACTGGCGCTTCCCTCGGGTGGTGATTGCGGTAAGGTAGCACACAAATGAAACGCTCCATCGCAATCGCGGGCAACATGGGCGCAGGTAAGTCGACGCTCGTCGAATTCCTGTCGCAGCACTACGGCGTGCAGCCTTTCTACGAGCCCAACGACGAGAATCCCTACCTCGCGGACTTCTATCGCGACATGAAGCGCTGGGCATTCCAGTCGCAGATCTATTTCCTGAGCAACAAGTTTCGCCTGCATCAGGAACTCGACCGCCAGCCGGGCGTCGTCGCGCTGGACCGGACGATCTTCGAGGATGCGGAGATCTTCGCGACGGCGCTCTACCAGATGCGCAAGATCTCGAAGCGCGACTGGGCGACCTACCAGGACCTCTACCAGGCGATCCTCGACGCGATCCGGCCGCCCGACCTGCTGATCTACCTGCGTTGCTCCATGCGCACCCTGCGCCAGCGCATCCGGCTGCGCGGCCGGCACATGGAACGGGACGTGCCGCCCGCGTACCTGAAGCGCCTCGACGCGCTCTACGAGCAGTGGATCGGGTCGTACCGGATGAGCGACGTGCTCGTGCTCGAGACGGACCGCCTCGACTACATCAACGACCTGATCCACCGCCTCGACGTGATGGAGCGCATCGAGGCCGTCCTGCCGCCCGAACTCGGCCGCCCGGCCTGCACCTGACAGGCAAAAAGGGGTCAGCGCCCCTTTCGAATGGGCGCTGACCCCTTTTGGGGGGTCAGGGGGCGAGGCGGAAGCCGGCCTCGGCGAGCCTTGCCGCGGCGCGGTCGAACTCCTCGCGGTCGGCGTAGGTCATGACGACCTCGAACTCGCCCGTGCCGCGCCGGAACCAGTCGAGGCTCAAAGACGGCGCAGCGGCCTCGAGGCGCGCAACGAAGGCCTCGGCGCGATAGGGTTCGCCGAAAGTGACGAGGGTCGACTGGCCGAGCTCGGAGTACAGCGCCTCGTTGACCGGGCGCGGCCGGGTACCGTTGCCGAGCACGTACTGCAGGTGGCGGTAGATGTAGCCCGAATACCAGTTCGCGCCGCGCGGAATGTCGCGCCCGTCCTTCGCGATCCGCTGCGGCCCGTAGTTGTAGGCGGCCAGCGCGAGATGCAGGTTGCCGTCGTAGGTTTCCAGGAGTTCGCGCAGGTAGCGCGCGCCGGCATCGATGTTCGTGCAGGGGTCGTAGAGCTGGCTCAGCCGGTAGATCCCGAGATGCTGCGCCGTCGTCGGCCACAGTATCTGCATCACGCCGTGCGCGTTTGCCCGCGAGCGCGCGGTCACCTCGAAGTCACTCTCGCCGCGGGCGACGGCCAGGAGCAGCGTCCGCGGCAGGTCGTAAGCCGCGGCGGCGGCGGCGAAGCAGCTGCCGTGCGGGAACCGGTAGGCGGGTTCGATCGCAGTCTGCCCGTCGAGGTAGCTCTGCCAGGCGCGGTCGAGATCAACTGCAGGCGCCGGGCCTGCAAACGCCGTCAGCGCCAGCAGTGTCGCAATGACCGCAACGACCTGTCGGACGAATGCCATCTCAGGACCCCGGCATGTCGAGACCGGTCGCCGCCCGGATCGTCGCGAGCTTCGCATCGATCTCGGCTTCGTCCTCGTAGCCGAACGCGACCTCGTAGACGCCCGGCTCGATCGCCACGACGCGATAGTCGAGCCCCGTCACCCGCGACAGCTCGGCAACGAAGCCGTTGGCGGCGACCCGGCTCCGGAACGGGCTCCAGAACGCATGCCAGCGCAGGGGCGGGGGGCTTGCCGGCTTCGCGGCGGCAACCAATGACGCGGGCGTCGTTTCGACGGGCTGTGCAGTTTCGACCGGCGCCGTTTCCGGCAGCACGGCCTCGGCCGGCGGCGGCTCGGCCGGTACCGGCTCGGCGGCCAATGGTTCGGCAGGCGGAGGGGCGATCCGGTCTGCCGCGCCAGGCGCAGGGGCGGCGGGTGCCGCGGACGGTAGCGTGTCCGCAGTGTCCACCGCTGCATCCGGGCCGGCGAGACGGGGGATGCCGGCAACAGACGCCAGGATCGCGGCGCCGAGCACCGAGCCCGCGAGAAGGCCTGCGAGGCGCATCATCGGCACACCGGTCTCACAGGATGTCCCGGACCTGCAGGCCGCGCCAGTCGACGGCGGCGTGCGACTGTTCCGCAAGGCGCGAGAAGTCCTCGAGCCACCGGGCGAGCGCGTGTCCCTCTAGACCGGGACGCAGCGTGCCGTTGCAGCGCTGCGGCAGCCGGTCGATGTGGTTTGCAAGCGCCCGCGCGGTGCGGGTGTCGGTCGTCGCGATCGCGAAGTAGGTGTCGGCCTCGGGCTCAAGCGGCCACTCGGCGATCTCGGCCGAGCCCACCTTGCCGAGCACCCGCGGGATCGGGAAGCGGACCGCCCGGCCGGTCGTCGCAATGCTGGCCGGCGTCCGGTCGCGACAGTCTGCGCCACCGAGCCGCACGAGCCCGTGCCGTGCCTGGTGGGCGAGGAAGAACAGGATCGCGTCACGCTCGGGCTTCGTCTCGAGCAGCGAACAGCCGGCGTCGGCGCGCGCGAAGGCCACGCGCGGGGCGTTCCGCTGCAGGCCGCAGTCGGCCGGGCCGGCCGGGCCCGCGATCCGCAGCGGGCTCAGCAGGGACCGCGCGCTGCGCAGCGGCATGCGCGGTGTGCCGTCCGGCGTCGTGGCGACTGTGGCACCGTGCCGCATCCCGGGGCCGGTATCCGGTCTGCCCGCGTCGCTCGCCAGCGGCGCCTCGGGCAGCAGCACATACGCACTCGAGCTCAGGGTGGAGAGTTCCGCCTCGTCGCCGAGCGGGGTGACGGTCAGCCAGTACTGGAACAGCGGGCCGTCGATCCGGTGCGCCTTGCCCTCGATGCGCGCATTGCGCTGGCCGGCATCCGCGGCGAGTTCCACGGCGTCGTGCCGGACGAGGTTCTGGCTCGCCAGTTCGACTGCGGTGGCGAGTTCGGCGACGAGGGGCGCGTCCTCGCCGGTGCCGACGACGTACCGGCCCGAGCCCTGCCGGAACACCGCACAGGACAGGTGGTGCGCGAGGTGCCGGGCCAGCAGGTCGGTTTCGGCCAGCGTGAACGGCACGTCGCGGCTGCCCTGGAACGTGCGGTCGACGCGCGTCTGCCGGAAAGCCTGGCGGTGGCTGGTCCGGAGTTCGCCCTGCCAGCGCTTGCCGAAACCGGATACCCAGCTTCGGTCCTCGAGATCCAGCGCCCGGACCGCCACGCTGTAACTACCGTCGAGTTCCTGTTCGAGTTCGAGGCCGATGTAGTAGTGCACCGCGTCGCGCTCGCAGTCGATCCGGCCGCCGGCAGGTGCCGCGGGTTGCCGCCCCTGCTGCCAGCCGACCGACACACCGGGCGTGTTGATCGCGGCGTCCAGCAGGCGATCCCTCAAGGACAGTGCCAGCGCATTCGTGACCGGCGTCGGCGTATTGTCGTCGAGCACAACGAACATCACGGTCTCGCCCTTGAAGCGGGGATGCATGAGCAGTTCCTGGCGCACGTGCGGGATCAGGTCCCGCTCCATCCAGCGGTCGAGATCCTTCTCGCGCGACTCAGCCGTTACCGGGATCGACTGCGCGACCAGCAGTGTCAGGATGAGCAGCACGCGGTTCACGGCGCTGCCCCGATCGCGATGCTGCCGTCGGCGCGGATGACGAGGTCCCCGCCGGACCGGCCGGCCATCAGCGCCTCGACTTCGCGGCGCATCCCGGCGGGCAACGTCACGCCCCACCGGACGTCGCCCGCGTCGGCCCCGCTCTGGGCCAGCGCCGTCACGACGGCGTTCGGCACCGTGGCGGCTTCCATCTCGTGGAATTCGTTGGGCGTCGATGCGTCCCAGAAGCTCAGGCGACTGTCCGTGACCATCATCCGGCGCGTCCGCGACTCACCGATGGCGTAAAACCCGACGCGCCCTGCCGCGACCAGGCGCGTCAGCGCGTGATCCGATTCGAAGGACAGCGTGAAACCCTCGCTGTCCGCCGCGGGGGCCGGCGGCACCGGTTCCGTGGCGGGCTGCGGCGTCGTCGCGGCCTGCGCCGCCGGTTCCGGTGCGCGCGTCGGCGACCGTGGTGCCGGGCGGCTGCGCGTCAAAACGAGCGGAGCTGTCGCCGGCTCGATGGCCGGGGGCACCGGCGGCGGTTCGACCCGCGCCGGCTCCGTCGTCACGGGCGGGACAGTCTCCGGTTCGGTTGCTGCAGGCAGCACGGACGCCGGTTCGCGCGCGACCGGCTGCGGCACCGGCTCCGGGGCGAGCGGCAGGCTCTGCACCAGCGCGAAGATGGCGACCAGGCACAGGGCGAGTATCGCCATAAAACGCATGATGTCCGTCTGCAGGTCGGCAGCTCCCCCGGCGTCCCCGTCGACCGGACGGCTGAGTGGATAGGCGAGCGGCGAGCGCATCAGCCCGCTGCTCCCTCGACCGTCGTCGTCGCGGTGCGCGGTTCGAGGTGTCGCTCGATCCGGGCGAGGGACTCACGCATCTTCGACGTGTCCGCGCGGGCCGCCTCGTCGTAGCGCGCCTGCAGCCGGGCGCCGAGCACGACGGTCTTGTAGACCCGCATCAGGTAGCCGCCGATGCCGCCGAAGATCGTCGTCGACAGCGCGAGCAGGATGCCGCCGTCGACCATGCGCTCGAGCATCGCGAACGCGCCCTGGCTCAGCGCGGACTCGCGGTCGCCGAGGGCGAAGATCAGCGCGCTGCGCATGCCGATCGCGGTCCAGATGACGCCGGTCCCGAAGAACAGCGTCGTCCAGATGTCGGCCAGGTGATCGAGCTGCACGATTTCGTTGACGGGCCGGCCGCCATCGAGCCGGCGGCGCAGGCTGCCCAGCGTGACGAAAAACGCGATCGCGAGCGCCGCAAAAACGGGGATCGATGCGCCCAGGTTGGTCGCGGCCCAGTCAAGCCAGCGCGCCGGCGCGAGCGATTCGGCGGCGCCGAGTTCGACGATTCCTGCGCGTGCCAGCGCGTACAGCGCTGCGCCGCCCGCACAGAGGGTGCCGGCCATGCCGGCCACGGCGCCCGTCAGGAATTCGCGGCCCGGGCCCATCGGGCGCTCCGTCAGCGACCCGCGGCGCAGGCCGTGCAGGTCGCTTCGAGGACCAGTTCGACCTCCTGGAACAGCTCGTCGGCCCGGTAATAGCCCTGGCTGTCGAGACTGACCTTTAAGAGTCCGCGCTCCTTGTCCGACAGCTCGCGTTCCATGTCCAGGAGGACTCTCCGCTTGTTCGGGCAGGTGTGCGAGCAGTTGTTGTAGTCACCGCGCAGCGACATGAACTTCACGTTGAAGTAGCGGTTGTAGTAGTCCTCGGCCTGGCGCCTGGAGAGCAATCCCTGCTCGTTGGACCAGACGAGGAATTCGCTGAACGCCTGCTTGTTGTCGGGGCTCGGATCGCCTTCCGCGATCGTGAGCAGATCGTCGAAATAGCGGTCGAAGTGCGCCTGGCAGCCGCCCGCAAGCGAGACCTGCACGGACGTGATTGCGCGATCGAGGTTGCGCGCCTGCGGCGAGTCGCAGACGGGCTGGGTCGACGCGCAGGCGGCGAGCACGAAGGGCAGGGCAGCGACGGCCGTCGGCACGAGCCGGCAACGGATGTTCCTGAACATGGTCATCTCCTCGGCGGATTACTGTTCGAGCGGGCTGCGGTACGCCTGCTCGACGTAGGCGGGCGGGGGACCGGCGACGAGCGGCCGGGCGTCGGCGTCACCGAACAGGATCGACTTGACGCCGCCGACGACCTCCATCATCTCGGGCGTGATGATGCCGAAGGACTGGTTGAGCTGTTCCATCAGCGTCGCCCGCGCGATCTCCTGCCGCGTGCGCTGGATCAGCAGGCTGGTCTCCTCCATGTCGAGGTAGATGTCCGACGCCAGCACCGCAAGCGACTGGTCGCCACGGGCGCCGGACGTGGCGACCAGCTGATGATATTGCCTGAACCGTTCCGAGAGCCGCATGCCGGAACGGCCGCGCAGCGTCGGTGACTTCTGCGGCTCTGCCTCGGTGGCGCTGCTGCCGACGAGCGATTCCTGCAGCGTCCACGACGACATCTTGTGGCCGAGCTCCGAGCGGAGGTTCTTCTCGAGGCTCAGGCGCGTGTTGTTGACGGTGTGCTCCATGTCGGGGAGGCGCTCTTCCATGATCGTGAGCATGTCGAGGTAGGTCGCACCGAGCTGGCGCGCGAGGCGCTGGCAGCCCGGGTCGTTCTCCGCACCCTGGCACTTCGATTCGAGGTAAAGCTGCTGCTGCTGGTCGAGGCGACCGATGACCTCCTGCAGGCCCGTCTCCATGTCCCTGGCGACTTCGCCGGTCTGGCGCAGGTCCTCGACGACGGTCGTGGGAAAGAGCCGGATCGTCGGCGTATTGGCCTGCGCGGCGGCCGCGATGACCAGCAGCGTCCAGATCATGGCGAGTAACAGCAGGCGGCGCTTCGACTGGAGGTCGGAGGCCTCGGCGCGGGCACTGGCGCAGAGGTTGCGGACGGGCTCAGCCATGGCGGTTCCTCTCTTGTTGTCGGCGCATGGGTTTCCCACGCTAACGGCGGGCCGATGAATGGACGCTGAACGCGATCCGGGGCGCACGGGCATTGCGTAAAACCCCTATTGCGCATCGTAATGCGAATCATTATCATTTACGTCAAACTCAGCAAACTGCCAGAAAAACCGGCATTTACGCCAAGTCCGGTGCCTGGCCACACGGAAACCACAAGATGTCCACGCAGACGAACGGCCTCACGCTCGCGAGCCTCAAACCCGGCCAGTCATGTGAAATCCTTGCCGTCGACGCCAGCGATCCGCAGGTGCAGCGGCTCATGACGCTCGGGCTGGTTGAGGGCGCCGTCGTCGAGCTCGCCGGGGCGGCCTGGGGCGGCGATCCGCTCGAGTACCGGCTGTTCGGCTGCGGCATCTCGCTCCGCCAGGAGCAGGCGCAGCGCTTTTCCGTGACGCCGCGCGACGCCGGTGGCTAGCACCGCCGAAATCCGGGTCCCGCTAAAAGACGTCTCCGTAAGCCGGCAACCCAAAGCCAGCATCGCGGTCGTCGGCGGCCCCAACTCCGGCAAGAGCACGCTCTTCAACCGCCTGACCGGCCTCAGGCAGCGCATCGGCAATTACCCGGGTGTGACGGTGGAACGGCATGTAGGGACGCTCAAGTCCGATACCGCGACGATCGAGCTGATCGACCTGCCGGGCACGCACGCGCTGAGCGCACACTCGTTCGAGGAACAGATCGCGATCGACGTGATCTTCGGCCGCATGGCCGGTACCCAGCCGCCGGATGGCGTGCTCGCCGTCGTCGATGCGACCAACCTCTACCAGGGACTCTACCTCGTCCAGCAGCTCATCGAACTGGAGCTGCCGGTCGTCGTCGCGCTGACGATGTCGGACGTCGCCGAGAAAAACGGCGTCAGCATCGATATCGACCGGCTGTCCGCACGGCTCGGCGGTGCGCAGGTTTGCCGCGTCGTCGCGACGACAGGCCAGGGCATCGCCGAGCTCCGCGACGTGCTCATGACCCTCCACGAACAATCGCCGCCGGCACCGACGGAGGCCTGGCCCGAGCTCTCCGCCGCGGCGCGCGATCTCGCGGCGCGCGCCACGGTGCCGCTGTCGCGTGCCGAGATCGAGCGCCTGCTCGTCGACGGCGCCTCCGGCGCCAACCAGGCGGTCTTCGAGTGCCTCGGCAAGGACGCGGCCGCCGAGGTGGAGCAAATCCGCGACGCGCTGTTCGGCCTCGACCCGCCGCTCGCGAAGGAAGCCCGCGTGCGCTACGCCTGGGTACGCGACGTGCTGGCCGATGTCCAGCAGCGGGTGCCGCCTTTCTATTCGTGGCGGACCCGCCTGACGGATTTCTTCAACCGGCCGTGGCCCGGGACCATCGGGCTGTTCGTCGTCATGGCCGTCGTCTTCCAGGCCGTGTTCGCGTGGGCGACGCCGATCATGGACTTCATCGACGAGAACACCGCGGCGCTCGGCGGACAGGTCGTGACGGCCTTCGGCGACAGCGCGCTGACGAGCCTCGTCGCCGACGGCGTGATCGCCGGCGTCGGCAGCGTCGTCGTGTTCCTGCCGCAAATCCTGATCCTGTTCCTGTTCATCATCGTGCTCGAGGACTCGGGCTATCTCGCGCGGGCCGCCTATCTTCTCGATCGCGCGATGCGTTCCGTCGGTCTGTCCGGGCAGTCGATCATCCCGATGATCTCGAGCTTCGCCTGCGCCGTGCCCGGCATCATGGCGACGCGCGTGATCCCGAACCGCCGCGACCGCATCGCGACGATCCTCGCCGCGCCGTTCATGACCTGTTCCGCGCGCCTGCCCGTGTACGCATTGCTGATCGCGGCATTCGTGCCGCGGCGTGACGTCGGCGTGCTGAACCTGCAGGGGCTCGTACTGTTCGGGCTGTACATGTTCGGCATCGTCATGGGCGTGCTGACGGCGCTCCTGATGCGCAAGACCGCGCTGCGGGGACCCAAGCCGGCCTTCGCGCTGATGTTGCCCGAGTTCCGTCGGCCCAATCTGCAGACCGTGCTGATCCAGCTTTTAGGCCGGGCACGCGTTTTCCTGCGTCGCGCGGGCACCGTGATCTTCACGGTCGCGGTCATCATCTGGGCGCTGGCCTATTTCCCGCGGGCCGACGACATCGACCCGATGCTGGATGCGAACGAGGCGGCCGCCGCCCAGCTCGAGCAGAGTTTCCTCGGCCGGGCCGGCCACGTCGTCGAGCCCGTGTTCAGGCCGCTCGGCTGGGACTGGCGCGTGTCCTCGGCCGTGATCGCCGGCTTTCCGGCGCGCGAGGTCGTGATCGCCGTGCTCGGTACCGTGTACGCGGTCGGCGCCGAAGCCGACGAACAGACACTGACGCAGCGCCTGCGCTCGGCCCGGTGGCCGGACGACAGCGCGGTCTTCACCCTGCCGATGGTCATCGGCCTGCTGATCTTCTACGCCTGCTGCCTGCAATGCGCGGCGACGCTGGCCGTCATCCGCCGCG
>JAWWBD010000017.1:0-25993 GCA_033721115.1 Woeseiaceae bacterium
AAGATCCCGCTCGTAAGAGGGCACCGACAGGCTGTGACCCTCGCCGGGGTAGACGACGAGCTGCGTCGGGATGCCGCGCCGCTGGAGCACAATGTAGAGCTGCTCGGAGTTCAGGATCGGCATGTTCCAGTCGTCCTCGCCGCCAACCACGAGCGTCGGCGTCGTTACGCTGGCAAGCCCGAAAAACGGCGAAATATGATCCCACGCGGCACGGTTCTCGGCGCGCCACGGCAGCCCGAATTCCTCTTCCCAGAGTCGCTGCCAATCGTCGTGGCCGTAGTTGGCCATGAAAAGGGTTTAGATCGCCCCGGAGATGGCGGCCCGGAACCGGTCCGTCTTCGTGATGATCATGTTGGTCATGAAGCCACCGTAGGACCAGCCGTAGACGGCGAGGCGGTCCTCGTCGACCCAGCCTTTGCCGACCGCGAAATCGACGGCGGCCATCACGTCGCCGTAGTCGATGCCGCCCCAGTCCCGCGTCAGCGCGTCGGTGAACGCCTGCCCGTAGCCCCAGGAGCCGCGCGGGTTGGGCTTGATGACGACATAGCCCGCTGCCGCAAAGAGCTGTGACTCGGCATCGAAGCGATAGTCCCACTGCGCCCACGGCCCGCCGTGGATGTGCAGAACTGCCGGATAGCGCCTGCCTTGTCTAAAGCCCGGGGGGAACATGACGAAGGTATCGATCAGTGTGCCGTCTCTGACGGCATGGCGATGCTTCTCGACGGTCGCCGTCGCGATGCCGGCCAGACGGTCCCGGTTCACGGCGCTGAAGGGCTGCAGGCCGGATGCCGTGAGGCGGTAGATTGCGGGCGGCGTCGCAGGCCGGGACACGAGCGCAAAGACCGTGCCGTCCGGCGCAACGTCGAACTCGAGCACGACGTTTTCGCCGTCGATGAGCCGCCGCAGTTCGCCGGATGCGATGTCGACCTCGACGAGCTGCTGCTCACCCCGGAATTCGTTGATCGCGAGAACGCGTCGGCCGTCGGCCGTGAATTTCGGATCGAATACCTGTACTTCGGCCAGCGAATCGACAAGGCGTGATTTCCGCGACTTCGTATCCAGAATCGCGAGCTGCGGAATCGCGTAAATCGGAAGGCCGTCGCTAACGTTCGACGTGTAAACGATCGTCACGCCGTCCGGGCTGATCGCCGGGTTGGCATCCGCGTAGCGCGCGTCGGTCAGCTGCTCCGGTTCGGAGTCGGGCTTGGTGACATCGACCTGCCAGAGATCGGTGTTGCGGTTCTGGTCCGGCGCGTCCGTGCGGTTGCTGACAAAGACGATTCGGCGCCCGTCGGGCGCCCAGCGGGCCTGGCCATCGTCGAAGTCGCCAAACGTTACCTGTCGCACCTCCCGGCCGGCGAGGCCGATGACGTGAACGTGGGAGCGGCGACCGTCGAGATAACCGACATAGTCGCGCTTGAACTGCAGCCGGTCGATGACATGGGGCCGGCGATTGGGCCGTGGTTCCTCATCGAGATCCGCGGGCGACGGATCGCGGGCGAGCAGCAAAAGCTGCTTGGCGTCGGGAGACCACTCGAAAGCCAAAACGCCCTGCGGCAGATCCGTCAGCTGCTGCGCGTCGCCGCCGCGGCGGTCGAGCAGCCAGACCTGGTTCCCGTCCTCCCCGCGGTCGGAGAGGACGGCCAGGTAGCGGCCGTCCGGACTCCAGGCGGGAGACCAGGCCGAGCTTTCGGGCTCCGTCATACGCAGCGGCGCGCCGCCTGCCGTCGGCTGCATCCAGACGGAGCTCATGCGGCGATCGGCCTCGAGATCGCGGTGCGTCAGCGTGTAAGCGAGACAGGCGCCGTCCGTGCTGACTGCGATCTCCGACGGCCTTTCGAGCGCGAGGTACGTGGCAATGTCGAAAGGTCGCTCGCCCGCGGCAGGCGCCGAGGCCGCCAGCAGTGCGCAGACGGCCGGCATCACGAATTTCATCACCGGGTTCTCCTCGTCCGATAGCGGGGTATCGAAAGCGTGCGAAGTCCCGTGCGGTTCGGTCGCGTTATGCCTGTTTGTCGCGCCGGGTCGCAAAGTAACGCATCGTCAGCACGCCGCCGAGCGCCGCGCCGAAAAGCGCCGCAAAGAATCCCGGCAGAAGTGGTGTCATTCCGCCTCCGCCCTCGATGATGATCACGGGATCCATTTCGATCCAGGCGGCGGCCTGCGGGTGGACCGAATACTTGTAGTAGCCTGAGGTGATCCCGGATGCGACCTTGCAATCTTTGTGGCCCGGCGTGAATGTCCCGCCGGCATTTGAACCCTTGGAGACCGTGAACTCCTTGTCGCTGCCCATCGATTCGCAAAATCCTGCAATCGCATTAGCGTCCGACTTTGGCGAGTTGTACGAGTAAAACTTGATCGTCACGTCGGAAACGGTCGGTTTGAGTTCATTGTAGAAGGCAATCAAATCGCCGGCCTTGACGTTGATGAGGTCATGATCGACCTGCATGTACTGCTTGCCGGGAGGCGCCGTGGGCTTGGGACCGATTTTTACCGTGTCAGCCATGTTGTTCTCCTTATTGCGGTGGCGTAAGTGGCGGGGTCATAGCGCGATGTCGGCAAACTCGGGCGTTGCTGCCAGCACGGCGTTCGGGAACCCGACCGAGACGAGCTCGCGCAGGACGGCCGTCGCGGCGGCCGGCTGGTCGAGCTTCGCGTAAATGAGTGCGTCGAAATATCTTTGCTGTAGGTCCCGGTTCGGCAGGGCCTGCGCCTCGTTCAGTGCGTTTTGGGCCGCCGCTTCATCGCCGAGGTTGGCGTAGTACCAGGCAAGTTCGGTCAGCGTGGCCGGATCTTCGGCGCGCACGTCCAGTTTCTCGCGCGCCAGTCCGATTGCGCGCCGGTAGGTTTCCGCAGCCTCTTTCGACTTGCCCGGGATGAACCGCAGGGCATCGGCCAGGTTGCCCCACAGGCGGTGATCGTTCTCGGCCTCGCGGATCGCCAGCCGGAACATCTCTGCAGCCTCGTCGAAGTCGCCGGCGTAATAATAGGTCGTACCCACATTCGAATAGGCTGCGCGGCCGGGCTCGATCTCGAGCGACGCGCGCCAGTGCTCCGCCGCCTTTGCAAAATCGCCGAGCATGAAGTAGACGCTGCCCAGGTCGTTGTAGACATGGGCGTTGTCCGGGCTGAGCTCGATGACCTTTTCGTAATATTCGATCGCTTCGTCGAAGCGACCCTGCCTGAGCATGAACAGCGCGAGCTGGTTGTAGCCCTGCCAGTTGCCGGGCAGCGCATTCGCAGCCGCTTTGAAACGGGCCTCTGCCTCGACGAGGTTGCCGTCGGCTTCGAAGATCTGCCCGGTGCCGAGGAAGGCGTCGATGGACCGCGGATCGATCGCGAGTGCTCGCGAGAAAGCAATCTTCGCCTCGTCAGTCCGCCCGAGTTCCAGGTAGAAACGGCCGAGCACCGCATGGACCTCGCTGAGCCGGCTGTCGAGCGTGAGCGCCCGGCCGCAGGTTCTTTCCGCCTCGTCGATATAGCTCGTGTCGTTGGTCAGCGCATAGCCGACGATGGCCGACCGGCAGAGCCCGGCATAGCCCAGTGCGAAGCCGGGATCGACGTCGATCGCGCGCTGGAAAAGTTCCGCCGCGGTCTCCACGTTGTCCATGCTGCGCGGCCGGCGCAGGTAGTCCTTCGCCTGCAGGTAGAAGTCGTAGGCAACCGGGTCGTCGGTCGGGTTCTCTGCAAGAACGTCCCGAACCTCGCGGGACAGGAAAACCTCGAGCTGGTTCGCGACCACCAGGGAAATGTTGTTCTGCATTTCCAGGACGTCATCGAAACGCGTGTCGTAGATCCTGTCCCAGCGGCTTAAGCCCGATTCCACGTCGATCAGCTGCACGGCGACCCGGATCCGGTCGCCCACGACGCGGATGGAGCCTTCGAGTATGTGCCTGACGTCCAGGCGCTCGCCGATCGCCGTCGCGTCGAAACCCATGCCGGAGAGACTCGTCGAGATGCTGCGGCCCGCAATCCGCAGTTGCGGGATATTGTGGAGACGCGCACGGATATCATCCGCGAGACCCTCGCTGAGGTAGACGACGTCCTCGTCGTTGGTGAGATTGTCGAAAGGCAGGACCGCGAGCCGAATCTCCTGGTCTTCCGTCGTCGTCGGAAACAGGTCGCTGAAGGTGAGGAACGCGACGATAACCAGCAGGATGCCGATAATCACGACGTCGATGAAATGGATCAGTCGCGAACGGTCGACCGGCATCGGTGTCGAGCCCGTGACGTCCAGTTCGACGCCCTGCGGCGTTACCTTGAAGGCCCAGGACAGCGCCGCAGCGATCGGGAAGCCGATGGCGAGTGCCATCGTGGTGAAGGCCAGCGTCCAGTCGGGCACCGGAAAAGCGCCGGCCAGGACGTCGACGATCTGGAGGATCAGCCAGGCGCTGACCGCGTACGCGGCCATCACGCGGAAGACCTTGCGCTTGCGCAGGTCGGCAAACAGGCCTGCCTCTGCGGGGCCGGCGTCGGCTGTCATTGCCACGTTTTTATCGCCGACGTCGGAAGTCATTGATTCGATTACCTTCTACGCGAGAAAGGCCGATCCCTAACAGCATAGACCATACGCCGGTAAAGGGGCAGTTGCGATCGTCGGGCACGTGTACCCCGCGCTTACCGTGGGGCAGGATCGGGCATACTTTGCCGGGAGCATGAGTACCTACGCACGCAACCCGAGACCCGATGCAGGCAGCCCGTGGCGGCCGGACCTCGTCTGGTCCGTCGCGCTGATGGTTGCGGCAACGGCTGCCGTGGCACTGGCTGTGGCACAGGTCGGTTTCCTGGACCGGGGTCACGGCCCGGGCACAGCCGCCTTCTTCCTCGCCTTCGGACTGTTCACCATAGCTGTCGGCTTTCCGCACCCGGTGTTCGGCCACGTGTCGTTCGACCGCGTGGCCCAGGTCATGAGTATTCTCGTGCTCGGGCCGGTTGACGCGGCCTGGGTGAACGGCCTCGCCTCGCTGCTGTTTCCCTGGCACCGCCTGTGGCGAGGCGTGCCACTGCGGCTCGTCATCACCGCCGCGTTCCACAATGCGGGCCTGATGACCTTCGTCGTCCTCGGTGCGGGCCTGCTGTACGAACAGCTCGGCGGTGCGATACCGCCCGTCTCACTCGATGTCCGAAGCGGTGTTCTCCTGCTGGTGCTCATCGGTGCCATGCAGCTGATCAACGACGGCGGCATGATGTTCATCCTCTACCTGCGGGGCGAGAGTCCGTGGCTGGTTTTCAATCGTTTCACCGCCGTCGTCGAGTACGTATCCGGCGCCGCCGGCATCGTGCTGGCCATCGCTTTCAGCCGGGACATGCCGGCATTTTTCGTGCTCGTCCTGGTCGTGCTATCGGCCGGCATGCTGGTCATCATGCAGTATGCGTTGATGCGCTACCGGCTGGAGAAAATCGTCGACGAGCGCACGGAAGAGCTCAGGGTGCAGTCGCAGGAGTTCGAGCGCCAGGCCACGCACGACGCATTGACCGCCCTGCCGAACCGCCGCCACGCCGACAGTTACCTGCAGCAGCAGGTGGAACTGGCCCAGCGCAACGCGCGCGGCGGTGCCGTGGCGCTGGCCGATATCGACTGGTTCAAGCAGATTAACGACACCTACTCGCATGCCGCGGGCGACAGCGTGCTCGAGCGCGTGGCGCAAATCCTCGCTGAAGGCTGTCGCAGAACCGACTTCGTGGCGCGCTACGGGGGCGAGGAATTCCTGTTGCATTTCCCGGATACGGACATCGAGCGCGCGCTCCGGGTCTGTGACCAGCTGCGCCTCGCCGTGCAGGAAGCGGACTGGTCGGACGTTGCGCCCGACTTCCGGGTCACGATCAGCTTCGGGCTGGCCGAAATCCGGGAGGGATCACGGTTCACCACGATCCTCAGTGAAGCCGACATGCACCTGTACCGCGCCAAGCGCGAGGGGCGCAACCGGGTGATCGCGGAGTAGGCGAGGCCCGGCAAACCCGCCGTGGCCAGGCGAATCAGAGGCTGCCGGCGACCTGCTTTGCGACCGAGGTCGCAAGCGCGTTGCCGCCGTCGCCGGTCACCGTGACCGTTGCCTGGTACCGTCCCTTCCAGAGCATGACGTTGTGGCCGAGCAACTCGTAGGCGAGCGCCAGGTCGCCCGCGCCCTCGACGAGGCTGCCGGCCTCGAGCGCGGCAGCCGTTTCTGCCCCGACGCCCAACGCGTCGCCCGCCCGCACTTCGTCGATCACGGCCTCGCGTCCCGCCGGGGCCTTGCCGTCGGCGGACCAGCGCAACAGCAACCCGATCGTGCGCGCGGAACCCTGCCCGGTGAACTGGCACTGCGACACCGAGACAGAGTCGGAATGCGTCTCCCACAGCAGCAGTCCGCCGTCCGTCGGCTCGCCGAGCAGCTCCTCCGGTTTCAGCGCCCGGAGCACGCCGCAGGCATCAGACCTGGCCGGCGCGCTCCCCGCGGCTTCCGGTGCAGGAGGTGTCGACACCGAGGGCGAATCGTCTGCGCCACAGCCCGCCATGACCAGACCTGCAAGGAGCCATACCGGCAAAGCCGAATGCCCGGGAAGGGAAATATTGCGCATGGCGGGATACCGAGCCGCAAACGGGCCTGGTGGTTGTTCCGTGCGACCGAATATGCCACCGGCCGGGGCGGGCAGCAATAGCGCCCGGACGGGCCATCCATGGCCGGGCAGCGGTATGATCGGTGCCGGTAACCAACCAGACTTCCATTCAATTGCCGGACACAGCAGTGACTGAATCCCTGACCGAAGCGCCCGGCGGCGGGCGGACGTTTCTCGACTTCCCGTTCGCGCCTGATCCGAACGCGATCCATGGTGGTTTCGCCGTGCTCGGCGTGCCGTTCGGGATGCCGTATTCGGCCGAAGCGGCGCCCAACGACCAGAGCCGCGCGCCGGACGCGCTGCGCCGGGTCAGCGGCAGCGAGGACATCCGCTATACCCGCGAGCACTACGACTTCGATCTCGATGGTTACCTGCTGGACGGCAGGGACATCGCGGTCGTTGACTGCGGCAACGTGACGGCTGTCACCAATGACCCTGCCGAACACTACCGGCGTGCCGAGCGTGCGGCGCGCGGCATTTACGCCGCCGGCGCGACGCTGATCGGGATCGGCGGCGACCATGGCATCACGATCCCGCTGCTGCGGGCGCTCGAGGAACTCGGCAGGGAGGTCACGCTGGTCCATGTCGATGCGCATCTCGACTGGCGCGACGAGATCAACGGCGAGCCGAACGGCTATTCGAGCCCGATCCGGCGCGCGTCCGAGATGGACTGGATCGGCAGCATCGTCCAGGTGGGCATGCGGGCCATCGGCTCGGCGCGCATGAAGGAGGTCGAGGCGGCGCGTGCCTACGGCGCCGAGATCGTGACGGCGTACGAATTACACGACAAGGGCATCGCACACGTGCTCGAGCGTGTGCCGGACGGCGGACCCTACTACCTGACCATCGACGCCGACGGCGTCGATCCCGCGCTGATGCCCGGCGTAATCGCGCCGGCGCCGGGCGGCCTCGACTGGTTCCAGTTGCACGAACTCGTGCACGGTCTCGTGCGAAAGGGCCCGGTCCTCGGCATGGATCTTGTCGAGATCGCCCCGTCCTGCGATGTGCGCGACCTGACGCTCCTCACCGCGGAGCGGCTGATCTGCAACTTCATAGGCGCCTCGATCCGCGCCGGTCACTCCGCGCGTTCGTAGACGACGGTGCCGTCGAGCATCGTCATGACCACTTCCGTCTCGTGAATCGAATACGGATCGACCTCGAAGAGGTTGCGGTCGAGCACGACGAGATCGGCCTTCTTGCCGGCTTCGAGCGAGCCGATCTCGTCCTCCAGCCGCAACTGGTAAGCCGCGTCGAGAGTGAAGCCGCGGAGCAGCGTGTCGAGATCGAGGCGCTCGGTTTCGCGCGGCTGGATCGGGGCATCGGGATCGCCCGGGTCCTGCCGGGTATGCCCGATCTCCATCTGGAGGACGGGCGACATGCCGAGCATGCCCGCGCCGCTCGCCGGGAAGTCGCTGCCGAAGGTGAGCTTCACGCCGAGGTCAGCCAGGCTCCGGAACCGCCAGTACCGGTTGAACTGGTCCTCGCTGACGAACTGCTCGCCGTAGGTGTCGTAGGAAGCCCAAAGCGGCGTACTTTGCGCGATGACGTCGAGCTCGGCAAAGCGCGGCAGGTCCTGGTCGGTGATGACCTGGATGTGGCAGATCGCAAAGCGGCTCCCGGTAGCGGGATGCGCTGACCTCGCCGCCTCGATCGCGTTCAGTGTCTCGTGCACGGCGCGCTCGCCCAGCGCATGCACGTGGACGTCGATGCCGGCGCCGGCGGCTGCCGTGATCATCGAGATCATTTGCGCTTCGGTGAAAACGGTTTCGCCGCTGTTGCCCGGCTCGCCCTGGTAGTCCTCGAACATCGCGGCGGTGCGGCCTTCGACGGTGCCGTCGTCCATGATCTTGAGCATGCGGTAGTGAAAGCGATTGCCGACGAGGTCGCGGCCCCATGCGCGAGCTCTCTCGACCGCGTGCGGCACGTCTTCCGGACCCTGTGGCCGGTACGATCCCACGATCCGGACGGTCATGTCCCCGGCTCTCTCGAGCCGCTCGAGCACCCGCGGCAGCGCCTCCTCGTAGCCGATGGCGCCTGCGTCGAATACCGCCGTCACGCCGTAGCGGTTGAGCGTATCGATGACGTAAGCCGTGCCGTCGACGAGCACGTCTTCTGTAATGACGTTGAGATCGCGCATGGCCTTGCCCGCCGTCCCTTCGAGCAGGTAGCCGGTCGCATCGCCGTTGGCGTCGCGCTTGTAGTAGCTGAAGCCCGGCACCGGATCCGGCGTGTCCTGCGTGATGTTGAGCGCCTCGAGCGCCCGCGTGTTGGCCCAGGCACCGTGGAAGCCCTCGTCCATGATGAGGACCGGGCGATCGGCTACGACGCCGTCGATCATCTGCCGCGTCGGGCCGCCGGGGCCGAACGTACTCGCCAGAAACCCGTAACCGAACAATAGCGGCGCGTCCGGGTTGTCCTCTGCGTACTGCGCGATCGCGGCGATCCATTCGTCGACGCTGCCACCCGTGTCGAGCGACAGGGCCCTGGCGTAGGCGCCGCCGGAAATCGGGTGCATGTGGGTGTCGATGAAGCCCGGCAGCAGCATGCGGCCGCCGAGATCGTGGACCACCGTGGCCGCGCCCACCAGGGCCTCGGCGTCCGCATTGGCGCCGACGAAGACGATCCGGCCGTCGTCTACCGCCACGGCCTCCGCCCAGGGCCTGTTGGCATCCAGCGTGTAGACGGCGGCATTGAAAAACACATGGTCTGCACCCGGCATGTCCGGTTCGCTGCAGGCCCCGACAAGGCCTGCAGCTGCCGCGAGAAACAGGATTGTCGCGATACGGTAGTCGTTCATGTTCGTTCTGCTCCGGAGTCGAGTCGTTCAGACCGGCATCCTGTCCGGTGGGCTACGGGCATTCCCTGCCGGTTTGCGCGTCCCGCATGCCGCGCCCGAAGGGCAAGAGCGCCAGCGGCAGGAGCTTCATGTGCTGCGAAGCGATTGGAATGCCGACAATGGTCAGCGCAAACAGCAATGCGAGCAACAGGTGCATGACGGCGAGTTCGAGCCCGGGCAGGATGATCCAGATGATGTTCAACACTACCGCCAGGCTGCCGCCCGGCGGATCCTTCTCGTAGACCTCTCGCCCGAAGGGCGCGATGACGCCACCGGCCAGCTTGAAGCACTGGATGCCGAACGGGATGCCGATGATCGTCAGGCACAGCACGATGCCACCGAGCACGTAGCCGAGAAATATGGCGAAACCGCCGAAGACGAAGAATACGATGTTGCCGAGCAGCGTCATGGAAGAAACCCCGTTGCCGGATGCAAGGTTCAGATGATACAGGCTTGCCCGGCCAGTTCCCTGGCCGCACGCTCAGGGGCCATAGGCCGAGCCTCGCGTCGAGGACACAGCGCCGTCGGTCACTTCGAGCTCGTAGCGCTCGGCGTCCCGGCTGTGCCAGCTGCCGAGATCGAAGCGGCCGCCGGGGCCGAGGCGCTGTACGGTGATGCCGCCGAATGTCAGCGGAACGCCGGGCCGACAAACCTCCGGCCTGTTCCGTGCCTCGACGAACCAGACGTAGGGAGTTTCGTGCGTGTCCGTCGCGTACACCGTCGCGAGACCGGTGGCGGGATCGATGTGCAGGGCGGTTTCACGGTCCGCGGCGATCGCCCGGCCGCGGTCCGTCCAGCCGTCTGCGAGCAGGCGCGCGAGGAACACGATCGTGCGCCCAAGCCGGTCGCGCTCCAGCAGGTGCTGATCCGTGAGAATGCCGGCCAGCATCGGCAAGCGCAGGAAGCTGCGTTCGAGCGTGACGTCTGCCATGTACGGGTCGGCCAGAGCGGCTGCGCTCGTGGCGCTCGCGGAACTCATCGCCGAGTAGGCGAATTCACCCAGGATCGCCATGCCGGCGCTGGTACCGCCGATCGGAGCGGGCCGGGCGGCCAGTTCATTGATCGCCGTTTCGACGGGCGTGTCCTTGAAGAACCGGACGTAGCGGGACTGGTCTCCTCCGGCGATGAAAAGCGCCTCTGCCTCGCGTATCGTTTCGACGACAAAGTCGTCAAACGCGGCTTCGCGCGCCTCGAATACGATTGTCTCGACCGAGTCGCAACCGCACAGGGCGAGGACGTAATCGTTGTATTCGTCAGCCCGAGACGCGCGTAGTACGACGAAGTCGCCACCGCCCGCGAATTCACCCATGCGGCGATAGTTTTCATCCACGTCGTCGCCGCCGCCCTGCATGACGATCAGTCCCCGCGTTTCGGTACGGACGTCGCCAGGGTTTCCGGCAAGATAGTAGCGGTACGCTTCGCCGTCGGCAGCAGCGAGCATCGGTGCCAGCGCAGGCAACAGGGCCAGGTAACGCACCGGCAGTTTCATCGAGGGTCAGGCGACGACGCCGAACAGGCGCCCGACTGCGGCTGTTAACGCCATCGCGAGCGCGCCCCAGAACGTGACCCGCGCCGCGCCGACGACGAGCGACGCGCCACCGGCCCGGGCGGCCGTGGCGCCGAGCAGCGCAAGAAACAGCAGTGAACCCGCGCCGACGACAGGAATCTGGGCGGCGCCGGGCGTTGCCCAGGCGACGGCAAGGGGCAATGCCGCGCCGACCGTGAAGCTCGCCGCGGATGACCAGGCCGCCTGCAGCGGCCGCGCCGCCTGTTGGTCCGAGATACCGATTTCGTCCCGCGCGTGCGCGCCGAGAGCGTCGTGTTCCATCAGCTGTCCGGCGACCTTCCGCGCGAGCGTGGCGTCGAGGCCGCGATCCTCGTAAATGCCCGCGAGTTCCTTTTTCTCGAGCTCGTAGTTGTTCTCGAGCGCTTCCCGTTCGAGCGCCAGGTCGGCCTGCTCGATGTCGGCCTGCGAGGAAACCGAAACGTACTCGCCGGCCGCCATGGACATCGCGCCGGCGACGAGGCCCGCGGCACCGGCGAGCAGCACGTTTTCCTGCGAAGCGCTCGCTGCCGACACGCCGATGATCAGGCTCGCCGTCGACACGATGCCGTCGTTGGCGCCGAGCACGGCCGCGCGCAGCCAGCCGGCCCGGTGGGTCTTGTGGTGTTCGCGGTGTGTCATCGGCCGCTCGTCGGCCCGCTTGCCTCCGGATCGCGCTGATTCCGTATGCGTGACCACCAGCCTTCCGGCGGAAACACGCCCGCGAAAAACTCGCGAAAGGCCCTGACCCGCGCCGGCAGGTAGCGGTTGCCCGGGTACACGAGCACCAGCGGGGCGGCGGGGGCGATCGAGTCCGCGAGTATGACGCTGAGCTGTCCGTCGACGAGGGACTGGTACGCGACGGCATCGGAGACCTGGACCACGCCGAGGCCCCCGATCGCCGCGGCGAGGGCGCCGCCGAGAGAAGTCACGCGCAGCCGGCCGTAGGGCGTCATGCTGCGCTGTTTTCCGTTTTCCTCGAATACCCAGTCCACCTCCTTGCCGGTAGACGGCGACACGAAGCGGATGCACTCGTGGTGCGCGAGGTCATCGATCGTCTCCGGCGTGCCGTTCGTGTCGAGGTACGCGGGCGATGCACAGGTCAGCCACGAGGTACTGCTCAGCTTGCGCACGATCAGGCCCGAATCGGGCGGGACCATGACGCCGCGCATGGCACAGTCGATTCCTTCCTCGACGAGGTTGACGGCGCGATCGGTGATGACGAGTTCCACGGTGAGCTCGGGATAACGCTGCATGAAGGACTTGAGGGCCGGGAAGAAGATCGTGTCGCCGAACGACTGCGGGACAGAGACACGCAACCGCCCGCGCGGCACCAGGCGGTTGCCCGTCAGCCGGTCTTCCGCCTCGGCAACCTGGTCGAGGACCCTTAGGCAATCTTCGTAGTACAAGCGTCCTTCGTCCGTCAGGCTCAGCCGCCGCGTCGTCCGGTTGAGCAGGCGGACGCCGACCCGCTTTTCGAGCTGCCGGATGGCCTCCGTGATGCTGGCCCGGGAAATGCCGAGGTCGTCAGCGGCCCGGCCGAAGGCCCCGTGTTCGACCACCCGGACGAATGCCTGCATGCAGAAGAGTCGGTCCATTGTATTGTTCGGAGATGCCGAATTATCAATTTATGCCGGCCCGGTTTATTCGGCAACAGGGTGAGCCTAGATTTGCCGCGCCGGTTGCAGCCACCAGACAGGAGCGAAAACCATGGCATCCGGAAAACTCATCGCCGTCACCGGCGCCACAGGCGCCCAGGGGGGCGGACTGGCCCGCGCGATCCTGGCCGACAAGACCGGGGGCTTCGCGGTCCGTGCCCTGACGCGCAAACCCGATTCGGAGCGCGCGCAGGCACTGGCCGGCCTCGGCGCGGAGGTCGTCGCCGCCGATCTCGATGACGCGGCCAGTCTCGAGGCCGCCTTCGAAGGCGCTCACGGGGCGTTCTGCGTGACCAACTTCTGGGAGCACTTCTCGCCGGACAGGGAGCAGGACCAGGCCCGGCGCATGGCGGAGGCCGCCCGGAACGCCGGGCTGCGACACGTCATCTGGTCGACGCTCGAGGACGTGCGGCAGTGGGTGCCGCTCGCAGACGACTCGATGCCGACCCTGATGGAACGGTACAAGGTGCCGCATTTCGACGGCAAGGGCGCCGTCGATCACGTATTCACCGAGCTCGCCGTCCCGACGACGTTCCTGCGCGTGTCCTTCTACTGGGAAAACCTGATCTATTTCGGCATGGGTCCGCACAGGGACGACACGGGCAAGCTCGTCTTCGCGCTGCCGCTCGGTGACGGCAAGCTGCCCGGGATCGCAGCCGAGGACATCGGCAAGTGCGCGTACGGCATTTTCAGAGGCGGCCGGCGTTACGTCGGGCGAACGATCGGCGTCGCAGGCGAGCACCTGACCGGCGCACAGATGGCGGCAGCCCTGGCCGAGGCGCTCGGTGAGGATGTGCAGTATTACGCGATCACGCCCGAGGATTACCGCGCGCTCGGATTTCCGGGCGCACAGGATCTGGGCAACATGTTCCAGTTCCAGCTCGAGAACAACGAGATGTTCTGCGCAGGACGCAGTGTCGAAACGTCCCGAGCGCTGAATCCGGAACTGATGAACTTCGCCGACTGGCTGGCTGAGAACAAGGATCGAATCCCCGTGTCCTGAGCCGTCGATGCGCCGAACGATGAACACGCGACTTCGTCTGTACCTCTTGCACCTGCTCCTGCTGGCGGTGTTCGGCCCGAACGGTGCGCTTGCGGCGACCGGGGTGCCGGCGCAGGGCGCACCCTCGCTGACCGAGCCCTTGCCGCAGCGCCTGAGCGAGACCGGCCTCTACGAGCCGGGCACCCGGCGCGTGCAGCCCGGGATCCTGTCGTACAGCCCGCAGTATCCCCTCTGGTCCGACGGCGCGACCAAGCGGCGCTGGTTCCGCTTGCCGCCCGGCGGCAGCATCGACGTCGCCAGTTTCGACGCCTGGGAATTTCCACCGGGCACCCGGTTCTGGAAGGAATTCAGCCACGACCGGCCGGTCGAGACGCGCCTCATCGAGCGCCTCGCCGACGGCAGCTGGCGTTACGCAGCCTACGTCTGGGCCGACGACGGAAACGACGCCTACCTGGCGCCGGTCGACGGCATCATCGCGGTGCCCGCTGCCGGCGCACCGGGCGGCCGGTACCGCATCCCGGCAGAGGACGACTGCCGCGCCTGTCACGAAGGCGGCGCCGTGCCGGTGCTCGGCGTCAGCGCATTGCAGCTGTCTCCCGACCGGGATCCCCTGGCGCCCAACGCCGAGGTCCGGCGGCCGGACGACGTGGACCTGGGGCAGCTGGCCGGGCGTGGCCTGCTGGCAAACCTGCGCGCCGAATACCATGGCTACGCGCCACGCGTTCCGGCGGCCTCAACAACATCGAGGGCGGCGCTCGGCTACCTGCACGGGAACTGCGGGCATTGTCACAACGCCACCGGGTCTTTGGCCGACATCGGGCTGGTGCTGCTGCAGGACGTCGGCGCCCCGGACGCCGTTGACCGCGTCGTCGGCACGACGGTCGGTCAGCCGGCGGATTCGAGCATCGAGGGGCTGCCGGTCCGCATCGTCGCCGGCCGGCCGGAGCAAAGCCAGTTGCTCGCGCGCATGCTTTCCCGCAATCCGAATCACCGGATGCCGCCGCTCGGTACCCGGCTACCCGATGCCGAGGCAGTGCAGCTGATCGAAGAGTGGATTCAACAAATGCAAGACCAGTGAGGGTATTTCGCCATGCAAAACACAACCTGCGAGCGACTGCTCGACATGCTCCTGATCGCGCTCATTGCGGCGCCGGCCGTCAGTGCGGCCGCAGCCCCGCAGGGGAATACGGACACCGATACGGCAGCGATCGAACGGGGGCGCTACATCGTGAACACGTCGGGGTGCCATGACTGCCACACGCCCTGGATAGACGGACCGAGCGGCCCCGGGCCCGACATGAGCCGCGCGCTTTCGGGACATCCGGAGACGGAGAAGGTCGCGGTGCCCGCGATGCTGCCGCCCCCCTGGGTCATGGCCGGAACGACGACCAACACGGCCTACTACGGGCCCTGGGGCGTCAGTTTCACCGCGAACCTGACGCCGGACCGGGAGACCGGCCTCGGCAAGTGGTCGTCGAAAATGTTCATCGAGACGATTCGCAACGGCCGGCACAAGGGTCGCGGCCGCGAAATACTGCCGCCCATGCCGATCCTCGTGTACCGCAACTTCACGGATGAGGACCTCGCGGCGATCTTTGCCTACCTGCAGACGATTCCGGCGGTGCAGAACAAGGTACCGGAGCCGCTGGCACCGGCAGAGTTCGTGACCAGCACCGACTAGCGACCGGTAAAAAAAACCGCGTGTCCGGGCCCGCGCATCGACGTCGCCGAGCGGCTTCCGGCGCCGGGGCCGTACTAGTCGGAGGCAACGACCGATCGGGTGTAATGCATGGCATAGGCCTGGCCATCGTTGTAGACCGCGAACACGAGACCGTCGGCTTCCTTCGGCCCCACGGCGGGGATCGGGTAGAGGTAGACCAGCCCGCTCAGGGGTCTCGCCCCGGAATCGCAGCCCGGTGCCTCCCGGTGCAGCGCAAAGAGGTTGAATCGCTCGTCGATGACGGTCAGCGAACCGGGAAGTTCGAATTCGCAGTCGTACGGTGCGTCCTGGACAAAGACACCGTCGGCCCCGATCGTCATCTGCCAAATGAAGCCCCAGCCGTCCACCGTCGACCAGGTGCCTTCGAGGTCGGCAATCGTGACGTTGAGTTCGTACAGATCGCGGTCGTAGCTGAGGTCGAAGCAGCCGATTTCCCCCGATGTCTGGCTGAAAGTGCCGTAGAGCGTGTCCCTTTCCGTTACCTTGCCCGAGACGGAAAGCTCGCTGAAGTGGCTGCCGTCACTCCAGGGAACGCCCCGGGAGTACGCGATGCCCGTGCCGGAAAATGCTGTGTCAGCGACGTCCAGGTTGCCGACGAAACGACCGAACTGGGCGGCTTCCGACCAGAATCTGCCGTCCTCGCCGACGTATGCCGAAAATCCGCTCGTTGCCTTGCGGACTTCATCAGTCATCGTGCCGCGCCAGATACCGCCGGGTGAGGCTGTGTAGCCGGGCAGCCCGGACCCTTCGCTGCCCGGATCTTCGCAGGGCTTGTATAGTGCGGGCCCGCTGACCGGCGGCGCAGGCTTCGGCCGGGGTCCCGTGGGGGAGTTCGCATTGTTGTCGCCGCCGCCACAGGCGGCCAGCAGTACGAGCAGCCCGGCTGGCAGGGCGTACAGGGATTGGTTCATCGTTCCTACCTCTCACTTCTCCACGTACGGTTCATCGCCGTACCCAGGAAGCAGAGCATCGGCCACTGCCCGACCCCGGCCCATGGAGAAGGTCTGAAGACTGTCTGGAGTTTTGCTAAAGCGTCTCGGCCGGAGGGTCCGGCTCAGTAGTGCAGGCCGAAACCGATCTCGAGCGTATCGGGGTAGCCCGGACTCGACTGGATAAAGACCTGGTTGAAGTAGTCGGCTGCCGTTATGTTCCGCGCCGCCGCGAAGAGGTACCAACTTTCGTCGGCGGCCGCGTAGCGCAGGGATGCATTCAAAAGTCCGAACCCGGCCTGTGCATATATCGGGTTGTTTTCCTTGGTAAAAAAGTATGCGGACCGGTAGCTGTGCTCCAGCCGAGCATGCAGGATGCCGGTACCGGCGAGCGGGCGCCGGAAGGAGATCGCAACAGTGGTCGTCCACTCCGGGGAGCGACTTATCTCGTTACCCGCCAGGTCGACGGTACCGCTTGCCGCCTGGAAATTCGTGAACTCACGCTGCGGCAGCCAGACCAGTCCGCCCGACAATTCCCATCCGTATCCGAGATGGACGCTGCCGGACAGATCCGCGCCCACAATCCTGGCTTCAGCGGCATTGTCGATATCGGTAATGACGCGCGCGCCATCGAAAAACGTCGTCGCTACCTGCAGGTCGGCGAAATCGTAGTAAAAGACCGCGGCGTCGAATTCAAACCGGGCGGCGTCGCCCCGAATCTTGATGCCCGCTTCGTACGCGGTCAGGTCTTCCGCGTCGAAGGTGTCGAATTCGCCGTTTGAAAGCCGCTCCGTCGTTACCCCACCGCTCTTGAATCCGGTTGCCACCCCGCCATAGACCCGGATGTTGTCACCGGCTTCATACTCGACGTCGGTGCGCCACGACAGTCGCGTCCAGTCGTTGGCGGCGATTGCCATTGCCTGGTTGTCGTCGAACCCCGTACCGATGCTCGTCACGCGCCGGTCGTCGCGACTCAGGCGCAGCCCTCCGGTCAGTTGCCACCGATTTCCGGCCGGGACGGAAAGCTGGCCGAAAAAGGCGTGCGCGTTCTCCGCGGACGTCGAGTTCGAATCCCTGGACGGCAGCGGGTCGAGCAGCGGCGCCACCTGGAAGTAGCGGGTCGAGGCGTCCGCCGAGTAGAAGTAGGCTCCGAGGAGCCATTCGAAGCGGGCGCCGGCGGGCGCAACGAGGCGAATCTCCTGGCTCAGTTGCCGGTGCTCGTCGGGCAGCAGTTCACGGACGCAGTCGAGCAGGAATGGCAATCCGGCACAGTCGTCGCGATTGCGCGTTTCCGCGCGCGCATAGCCGGTGACGGCTGCAAGGCGCGCGAAGCCGAGGTCGAGTCCGAGGTTCGCACTCGCGATGTCGCTACGGATCTCGAGAAACGGGTCGGGATGCGTCACCCGGGTCAGCCGGATATCCGCGGGATCGGGCAGGAAGGCGGGGTTCGGCGTCCAGACCTCCCCGGCCGCGCCGTCGTCGACCACGGTTTGGGCCCTGACGTCCAGGCGCAGCGCCTCGCTCGGGCTGAAGCGCCAGCCGGCACGCAGGCCGAGGAAATCGTTCTCGCCGAAACGGCGCGCGTCGACCGAGTTGCGAATGTAGCCGTCACCGGCCGAGCCGATGAAGGCGAGTCGCACAGCTGACCGTTCGAACGGCAGATTGAGATGGCCCTGGAGCCGCGCCGTGCGAAAACTGCCCCAGGCAGCCTCGGCGGCCGCCCCGAACTCGTCCTCCGGCCCGCGGCTGAGGAAGTTCATCGAACCTCCCGTGGCGTTGCGACCATAGAGCGTGCCCTGCGGACCCTTGAGAATCTCGACGCGTTCGAGATCGAAGAGCCGGGTCAGGGCGAGGGTCGTAGCACCGAGATAAACACCGTCCAGGTGGGTTGCGACCGAGACGCTGGTACCGCCCTGGTCGGTGACGCCGCGCAGGGCGAAGCCGCCGCCGAACCCGCCGAGGCTGTTGACGACGAGTCCGGGCACGCCGAATTGCAGTTCGAAGACCCGGCTGAGGTCGGCGTTGTCGAGGAACGCGCCGTCCAGAACCTGAACGCTCATTGGCACGTCCAGCGGACGTTCGGGCACCTTGCGCGCCGTGATCACGATTTCGTCCATGAGCGGGTCGTCACCGGTCAGCTGGCCGGCTGCGAGCGACGGTACCGGGCAAAGCAGGGCCGCGTACAGCAGGGTCGGCAAGACGCACTGCCGTCGACCGTGGCGCGAATGCGCGATGGCGTCACCGTGCATGGCAGTGTTCTCGCCAGGACCTCAGCGGGGATCAAAACTGCTAAAATATACGCCCATTCCACACAGCTTTCGCTACCAGCCTTGACGTCGATGGACGCCGGCGCCGACACCCGGATCTTTCGCTTTGGCGAGTTCGAACTCGACCTGGACGCGCACCAGTTGCGCCGGCAGGGAGAGCCCGTTCCCATGGAGCGGCGGCCGCTCGAACTCCTGATCCTGCTCGTCTCACATCGGGGCCGACTGGTTTCTCGCGAGGAAATCATCGCGGCGCTTTGGCCGGGCAACGTTGTGATCGAGTTCGATACCGGTCTCAACACGCTCGTGCGCAAGGTCCGGAAGGCACTGGGGGATTCAACGGAAGCACCGTCGTACATCGAAACGGTCACCGGGCTGGGGTACCGGTTCATTGCGCCGCTCGACGGTCCGGACCGGTACCCGGCCGGCGGCCCCGCAGTACCCGTTGCGTCGAACACCGCGCGCCGAACGATCCTCCGGCACGCCGGGATTGGCATACTCGCCATCGGCCTTACGGCGCTTCTGACGGCCACGCTCTGGCAGTCGCTGGACCGCAATCCGCCCGAGGTCAGCATTGCGGTCCTGCCGTTCGAGAACCTGACGGGTCGCGAGGACTATGATTATCTTGCGGCGGGCCTGGCTGAAGACACGGGTACTTCGCTATCCCGGATCGACCTGCCCGACGTTGCAGTGATCGGGGGCATGTCGGCACGGGCGCTGACGAGATCCGTGCTGCCGTTACGCGAGATAGGGCGTGCCAACGACATCGACTATTTTGTTCAGAGTTCCCTGCGCCTCGACGGCACGCGGATACGCGTCAACTCGAGACTCATTCGCGTCAGTGACAGCGCGCAAATCTGGGCGGCATCTTTCGACCGGGAACTCACCAACGTGCTCGGTCTGCAAAGGGAACTCAGCGTCGCGATCGCCGAGCAGGTCCGGCAACGGCTGTCGCCGGATGTCGCGGCCGCTATCGACCGACGCCAGACGAGCAACCCGGAGGCCTACAAGCTGTATCTCAAGGGCCGCTACGAGTGGGGCCGGTTTCTTCCGATGTCGGTGCCGCGGGCAGTCGATTACTACCGGCAGGCGGTCGGGATCGACCCGGAGTATGGACTCGCCTGGGCCGGCATAGCCCACGCGCTGGTCACGTCCCCGATTACGACATCGGCGGAACCCGGCTCCGTCGCCGACGGTGCACGCACCGCGCTGGAAAAGGCGATGAGGTTCGCTCCGGATCTGGCAGAGACCGCGCTCGCGGAGGGTTCATATTACTTTTTCCTCGAGTCGGACTGCGCCGCGGCGGAGACGGCAGCCCGGCGTGCCGTGGCGCTCGATCCGAACAGCGCCATGGCGCACATGTTTCTCGGCGTCGTACTCTCGGTACAGGATCAGCATGTCGAGGCGGCGGGGCTGCTGCGGCGCGCCCGCGAGCTGGACCCGCTGTTTCCCCTCATTTTCGCAAACTCGGCCAATCTCGCAGTGCGGGCGGGCGACGCCCGGTCCGCGCAGGAGTTCGCAACCCAGGCCCTCGCGATCAACCCGGAATTCTGGGTCGGCTACCTGCATCTCGGCAACGCATCGCTTGCGCTGGGAAACCTGGAGAGTGCGCTGGACGCCTACACGCAGGCGGTGCGATTGACGGACGGCAACGCAGCCGACGCCGTCGCATCCCGCGGTTTCGTGCTGGCCAGGCTCGGCCGCATCGACGAGGCGCGCGAAGTACTCGGCGCGCTGGAACGAAAGGCGACAACGCAATACGTGCCGCCGCACGCGATCGCCATCATCTACGCCGGCCTCGGTGAGGATGAGGCGGCACTCCGGTGGCTGGAAAAATTGCAGGACGAGCGCAGCGTCGGCGCATTGGACCTGGTGAAGGACCAGCGCTTCGCAGCGCTACGCACGAACACGAGGTTCCGGGCCGTGGTCGGACATTGCAAGACTGCGGGCATGGCACATAGCGGACGGGCGAACCATGGTGCCTGAAGCCCGTATTGCAGCCGATCGCTGCCGGGAGCCCGCAGGGCACCAGGGGTCTGCGTTATCATCGAATGCCGGCGCGTAGCCCGGCATCGCGGCCGGAATGAGGAGCGGGATGGCGACCGAAGAAAGACAATATTCCGACGCCGTGACCGAGGCGGTTGACAGTGGTAACAAGATCGAGGCGATCAAACAGTTGCGCGAGGAAACGGGCGTCGGCCTCACGCAGGCCAAGAAGGAAATCGACGGGCTTTACCGAATTCGTCACCCCCAGGCCGCGCAAACATCCGACCCGGCCATCAAGAGCGAGGAAGGTGGCGCCGGTGGATTACTCAAATTGCTTGCCGTGATCGCCGTCATCGTGGCCGCCTACCTCTACTTCTTCTGAGGCGGGTCATGCCGATTTGCGAAGCTGATCCGTGGCGCCTGCAGTATTTCGAGGGCGTCGACTGCCCGGACCACGTCAACGTGCCGACCGAGGACGGCGATGCCTGGCGCTGGTACCCGGAGTACAAGTGGGTCTATGACAAGCTCGCCGTCGCCGAAAGCCAGGGACTGACCTGCGCACCGCACGGGATCGACCCGGAATCGTTCCCGGTGTTCTCGAAACCGATTTACAACATGCGCGGGATGGGCGCGGGCAGCGGCGTGTTGCGCACGCTGAAGGAATACAAGCACCGCCAGCGGCCCGGCCATATGTGGATGGCGCTGCTCGAGGGCGAGCACGTCTGCACGGACGTCGCCGTCGTCGACGGTGCAGCGAAGTGGCAGCGCCACACGGTCGGTAAGCCGCTCGAAGGCGGCATGTTCGACTACTGGACCGTGCTGGCGGAGCCCAAGCCCGACGTCGAACGTTATCTCGAAGACTGGATCGGAAAGAACATGCCTGGCTACACGGGCATGCTCAACTTCGAGACCATCGGCGCGCGTATTATCGAGGTCCACATGCGCTTTGCCGACCAGTGGCCGGATCTCTACGGCGGCGGCTGGGTCGAGGCGCTGGTCGGGCTGTACGCGGAAGGCCGCTGGGAGTTCGACGACAGCCGGCGCCGCGACGGCTACAGCGTCGTGCTGTTCGGTGCGCACGGGGTGCAATACCGGCATCCGCCGGCAGATGTGGTCGAACGTCTGCGCGCGACCGAGGGTGTCTCGAGCATCCAGGTGACGTTCCACGAAGACAGACCGCCCGCGCAGCATTCGATGCCGCCGGGCGGATTCCGGCTGGCGATCGTAAACACCTTCGACCTCGACGTCGGCCGCCGGATTCGCGAGCAGCTCGCGCTCTCGTTCTGGTCGACGCAGCAGCTTCTGAAGCGGGCGCGGCCGAAGGAAACATGAACGCCGACGGCGTCGAGGACATCGAGAATGTCTGGATTCCGCTCGCCGACGGCTGCCGGCTCGCCGCGCGAATCTGGCGCCCGGAATCGGCGCACGAGGTGCCCGTGCCGGCGTTGCTCGAGTATCTCCCTTACCGCAAGCGCGACTTCATGCGGTTTCGCGATGAACCGATGCACCGCTACTTCGCGCAGCACGGCTACGCAAGCGTGCGTGTCGATCTGCGCGGCTCGGGTGACTCCGACGGCCTGCTGACGGACGAGTACACCGCGCAGGAACATGCCGACGGCGTCGAGGTCATCGCCTGGCTCGCCGCACAACCCTGGTGCTCGGGTGCGGTCGGCATGTTCGGCATCTCGTGGGGCGGGTTCAACTCGCTGCAGGTCGCGGCGCAGAGGCCGCCGGCACTCAAGGCCATCATGGCGCTCTGCGCCGCAGACGATCGCTACACCGATGATGCGCACTACATGGGCGGCTGCCTGCTGACCGAGAACCTGCAATGGGGTTCGATCTTCATGATGAACCAGGCGCTGCCGCCGGATCCCGAACTTGTCGGCGACAGCTGGCGGGAATCATGGCGCCGGCGCCTCGAAAACCTGCCCGTGTTCCCGGCGCTGTGGCTGGAGCACCCCTGGCGTGACGACTACTGGAAGGCAGGGTCCGTGCGCGATCACATTGAGCGCATCGAGATTCCGGTCTACGCGATCGGCGGCTGGGCCGACGCATATTCGAACGCGGTACCGCGGCTCGTCGCGACGCTCAAATCGCCCTGCAAGGGCCTGATCGGCCCCTGGGCGCACGCGTTCCCGCATCTCGGCGTGCCGGGGCCTGCGATCGGTTTCCTGCAGGAAGCGCTCAGGTGGTGGGACCGCTGGCTCAAGGGCGTCGCCAACGGGATCGAGAACGAGCCGGCACTCCGGGTCTGGATGCAGGAGGCCGTCAAGCCGGAGCCGCAGTACGAGACGATGCCGGGCCGCTGGGTCGCGGAATCCGCGTGGCCGTCGCCCGGGATCGCTACGCAGACTTTCTACCTCGGCCCCGACGGCTGCCGCACGGAGCCCGGTGAGCCCGAGGAGCGTATCGTCGCCTCGCCGCAGACCTGCGGCATCCGCGGCGGCGAATGGTGTGCCTTCGGCAGCGACGGCGAGATGCCGAGGGAGCAGCGCCCCGACGACGGCGTGTCCCTGACCTGGGACTCGCGACGGCTCCGCGAGCGGCTCGAGATCCTCGGCGCGCCGGTGCTGCGCCTCACGATCGTGTCCGACCAGCCGACCGCCAACCTCATCGTCAGGCTCTGCGACGTCGCGCCGGACGGCACGTCGCTGCGCGTGACCTACGGCGTGCTGAACCTCTGCCACCGTGATGGCCATTCCGCGCCGGAGGCCCTCGAACCCCGCCGACGGTACGACATCTCGTTGCAACTGAACGACATCGCGCACGCATTCCCGGCCGGGCACCGGATCCGCGTCGCGGTTTCCACCGCCTACTGGCCGATCGTCTGGCCGAGCACGACGAATTGCTGTCTGCGCGTGCTGAGCGAAGGCAGCCGACTCGAGCTGCCGGTGCGCGCGCCGAGCGATAGCGACGCGATGCTGCGCGCGTTCGACGCGCCGGCGATGGCGGCGCAGCCGCCGATCAAGCGCGTCCGGCATCACCAGTTCAGCCGCCGGCTCGCCGTCGACCTGACCACCAACCGGTTTCACTACGAGCTGAACGGCAGCGAGTTCGACGACGCGAGTCTCGTCTGGTTCGAGGACATCGATCTCAAGGTCGGCTACACGCTGGACAAATGTTTCGAGATCGCGGAGGACGATCCGTTGTCGGCAATGGAGACTATCGAGCAGCGGGCCACGCTCACGCGCGGTGACTGGCGCGTCACGGTGAGGATGTCCCTTACCCAGACTGCTGACGCGGAGCACTTCCACCTGCAGGGCCGGCTTGAAGCCGACGAGGGTGACGTCAGTTTCCTCGCTCGGGATATCGATCTCAGCGTGCCGCGGCGCCTCGTTTGACGCGGCGCCACGCCGTTGCAATGAGGCGCTCGAGCAGCCCGGCATAGTCCAGGCCGGCGAAACCGGCCATCGTCGCGAAGGTCGCATCGAATCCCCAGGCCGGATTCGGGTTCACCTCCATCAGCCGGATGCTCCCGTCGGCCGCGGTGCGGAAGTCGAAGCGCCCGTAGTCGCGTAAGCCCAGGCGTGCGAACAGCGTCCCGCAGGCGGCGGCGAGCTCGCGCTGCCGTGCGTCGGGCAGCGTCGCCGGCCGGCTCGAAATCGCGTTCCAGTACGCCGAGCCGGGCTGCGCTTTGGCCTCGTGCGACTGGATTCGTGCAAGACCGTCGGGCAGCGCCGAGTAATCGATCTCGATCATCGGCAGCGCGTCGAATCCCGGCGCCGGGTTGCCGATAATGCCGAGCCCGTACTCTGTCCCCGGCAGGAACTCCTGGATCAGCACGTCCCTGCCGGGGAGTTCCGCCGCGATCCAGGCAAGGTAATCGCGCGCTTCCCGCGCGTCGTGCACGAGCGCGCGCTGTGTGATGCCGACACTGCCGTCGGCCGTGTTGGGCTTGATCAGGGCGGGAAACGCGTCGACGGTGACGCTCTGCAGGTCGGCCGCCATGACGAACTGCTCGGCCGGCACCGGGATTCCGAGCGCCTGGGCGAGCAGACGCACGACCTGCTTGTCGTAGCAGAAGAGCATCGCGCGCGGGCCGGCGCCCGTGTGGGGCAGGCCCATGATCTCGAGCTGCGTGGCGATGTGGATTTCCTGCTCGGGCCGGTTGAATAAACCCGTGTCGCAGAAATTGACGACGAGTTCGGGTTCGAGAGAGCGCAGGCGTTCGAAAAGCCCCGTATGACGTTCGATGACCTCGAACTCGAATTTGCCGAGCGCAGCGAGTGTCTCGCGCAGCTTCTGGTGCAGCGCCAGGTCCTGCGGGCCGTAGCGGGCCCCCTGCTTGGTCGGATCGGGTAGCGACGGGTCGCCGGTGATCACCGCGATTCGACCGGGAAGTTCGTTGTCGTCCGGCCGCATCGAGTGCGCTCCTGGGGCTCCCGGGGACGCCTATCTTAGCGTTTCCCGGCGACGCCCGGCGCGTCAGGCAGCGCGCGCCTTGTCCGGCGGTTGCGGCGGAATCGACGAGACGGCGACGCGGTTGCGGCCGGATCGCTTGGCGTCATAGAGTGCCTGGTCCGCCGCGGTCAGCAGGCCGTCAAAGGTGTCCGCACCCGTACACGCCTCTGCGACGCCCAGGCTCAATGTAACGTCCAGCCGCTGATCCTGCCAGACAATGTCGGTCGCACGAATCGTGCGGCGGATGCGCTCGGCGACGCCGGTCGCATCCAGCGCCGTCGAGTGCGGCAGGATTATCATGAACTCCTCGCCGCCGAAGCGGCCCACGACATCGGTCGCCCGCGCCGATTGCCGGCAGGCCTCCGCGATGGCGCGAAGCGCGGCATCACCCGCAACGTGACCGTGCGCGTCGTTGAGGCGCTTGAAGTGGTCGGCATCGATGAGAATGATCGAAAGCGCATCGCCGTAACGCGTGTGACGGCCGAGCTCATCCCGGAAGACGCGAATGAGATGGCGCCGGTTGAAAAGCCGGGTCAGCGGGTCGCGGTTGGCGGCGTTGACGAGAGATTTGCGCAGCCGCTCGCCGACGGCGAGGTGGCGAACCGCGGTGAGGGCCACGATCCACATAAGGATGAGACTCATGCCCCGGTTCAGCGACACGACATACAGCGGTGCGCCGGGTGTCGACAGAACTGCGCCAGCCAGGGTCAATACCGTGCCCAGTGCAGCGAGGAAAAAGACGGCGGCCGTGGACCTCCACAGCAGACCGAGGAGTGGCAGCGCGATATATGGCATGGCGCTCGCCATCCCCGGCGGATGGTAGAGATCAAAAAGGGCGATGCCGCCTGCGAGCAGGATGCCGAGCGCATAGCATGTACCGGTAGACCTCATCTTGGCGTCCTAGGCGGCCCGGCCGTCGTCAGGCAGGAGCCACGGCTCGTTCTGGACCCGCAGCATGGCCTCCATGCGGTTGGCGACGTTGAGCTTCGACAAAAGCGATGAAACGTGGTGTTCGATCGTGCGCGGGGAGCGCTTCAGGTGACTCGAAATCTCCTT
>JAWWBD010000018.1:0-25559 GCA_033721115.1 Woeseiaceae bacterium
CCGCCGCCGTCGGGCGAGGCGGCGAATCGCTCGAGTGCGGCGACCCGCCGGCGGGCTTCCTGCCACTGGCCGAGCTGCAGATGCCCGTAAACGACGTACATGAGCGCGTGGTAGTAGCGCGGATCCGCTTCGAGCGCTGCGGCGTTCGAGGCATTGCTTTCCTGCCAGAGCCCGAGACCGGCAAAGATGTGCGACGGCATGTGTTGCGCGTGGGTCACGAGCGGCGCGATGCCGGCATAGCGCCGCGCCGCGGCGAGGCCGGGTTCGCGATCGCCGGCATCGTCGTAGGCATGGATCAGGTAGTGGGCGATACCCGGATGCCCGGGGTATTGCGCGAACAGCGGCTCGAGGATCGCCGCAGCCTGTGCGGTCAGGCCGGGGTCCGCCCCGCGGCGTGCCAGCGCGAGCAGCGACAGTGCGTGGAGTATCTGCGCTTCCTCGTCCTCGGGCCATTGAGTCGCGATGGCCGCGAGCGCTGCGGAATATTCGCGGTCGCGTTCGATGCGAGGCACCCGGTCGGCGTCGCGAAACAGCCCGGCCGCGGCGCGGATGTACGCCGTCTCACGCTCGGTCCGGGTCGGCGCTGCGAGGGCGCGCGCAAGATCGGCCTCTGCGGCCGCCACCTCAGCAGGCGTCGGCGCTTCGTGCAGGCTGTCGTAGCGCGTCATCGCGAGGCCCCAGTAAGCCATCGCGCAGTCCGCATCCGCGCGCGCGGCCTCGGCAAAGCTGGCCCTGGCATCGGCCCAGGCAAAGGAGTGCAGCTGCAGCAGGCCGCGTGTGAAGGGCTGCCGGGCGGCGGAGTCGCAGGATATGTTCATGTCGGCGTGGCCGTAGCGTGCCGCGAGGTCCTGCTCTGCAGCGGCCCCGCCCCCAAACAGGAGGAGCGCCGTCAATACACCGGTGATGCAATTGCGGGTCATGCCGGGGCCCCGGGCAAGGATCCGAGGCCTGAAAGATAGCAGATGCGGGATTCAGACGTGGCGGGAGAGGAATCCCCCGGTCGTGCGGCTGAGCCGCAGGGTCACGAACGCGACCCCTGCTACCGTGCGGGCGGAGAAAAACGGACCGCGCGTTTCGGCGTGCGTGACCCTGCCGACGGCTTCGAGCACACTGCTGACGATCCGGATGCGCTGGCCGGGGACGACCTCGTGACGGGTCGAAAGGCGCAGCCCGCTGAGCGAAATGTCCTCGGTTCGGGCGCGCCGTGCGCGCCCCTGCCGCCAGTCCGTGAAATAGACGAGATCGAGGTTCCGGCGGCAGCGCGCGATCGCGCGCTGCCCGTCGGGTTCGATACGTTGCGCGCCGGCCGGCGCCAGCGGGCTCCCGCAGACCTCGCAGGCGGCCTCGCGATCATCGGCTTCGAGTGCCACGATCGCAGCGCAGAAAGCGCAAGCCGTTGCCGCCGTCTCCACGTCGTCGCTGAATCCTGCGGCCACGCGCGCGAGGATATCGAGCCGATGGTCGTAGGCAGCACGCTCGACGGGGTCGCGCAGGACACTGTATGCGCGGTTGATCAGCGCCGCAGTCACGTGGTCGCCGCCGCGATCCGGGTGCAGGCCCGGCCGCTGCATCAGGCGCCGGTAGGCAGCCTGCACGCCGGCCGGGGTCGCGCAGCGGTCGATCTCGAGGACCTCGTAGTAGTTGCGTTCGCCATGCGCCCCTTGCATCCGGTCACTCCCCCTGTCGAGGCTCGTTTATGGCACGCATCCACAGGCCGGGGGCGGGGTGTTGACATAACGGTGTCACCAGTACCCGGTTCCCGGCGAACCCTTGAACGGTCCCACGACGTCGGGTGTGATCCAACCCCCGTAAAACCGCCCCGGCTGCGGCTCGACGCGCACCCCCTCGACGAAGCACGCGACACGGCCCGGATAAAAGGCGACGTAATCCTTTAGTCGAGCGTACCTGGCTCGCGGCCGGGGATAGGTCCAGGCCACCGGGATGCCCGGCGCGCGACGCAGTGCGAAGTAACTGGCCGCGCCTTTCCATTCACAGACGGAACTCCCGCTGACCGGCACCAGCAACTCCATTTCCACGGCGCCGGGCGGCAGGTAAAAGGTCGGCGGACTGGCCGTCTCGCAAAGCCGCAGGCTGGCGTCGGTGCGGGCGAGAAGGGTGTCGCCGTCGCGAACTTCGACGGGTCGCCCATCGGGCCTCAGCGCGGGCGGGCGCGGGTAGTCCCAGACGGATTCCTGGCCCGGGCCGGGTTGAACGGCGATGGAGGGGCGCTGCCTGCCGGTGAATCTCCACACGGGGTGCCGCTCGCGGCCGCTCACGAGACGATTCGGGATTTGAAGTGTTCGCGGTAACCCCGGCTCAGCGGGATTCGCTTCCCGCTCTGCATCATGATCTCGTGGCTACCGGCATCCGTCGTGCAGATCTCGTCGATGCGATCGATGTTGACGAGGTAACTGCGGTGCGTTCTTGCTATCGCATCCGGTGCCAGGCTTTTCTCGAGGTTGCTCAGCGTATCCCGCAACAGGTATTCCTTCGCACCCGTGCCGACAACGACGTAGTTGCGCGCCGCCTCAAGGTACTCGATGTCGTCCTTCCGTATGATTTTCTCGCCGCCGCCCGTTTGCACGATGAGGCGGTCGGGGCGCGCACTCACCTGGTCCGCTTCGTGCCGCCGATAATAACGATACACGCTGATGATCGCGACGATGGCAAGGTAGATCTTGACGTCTTTCTGATACTCGATCAGGAGATTGGAAACCCAGAGATCCGAAAACACGAAGACTCGCCCGCCCAGGCTGTAGACGAGGTATCTCAGGCCGGTCAGCAAAAAATAATGTGCGGCTGCGAACAGCATGCTGCCGATGATCAGACCAGCAGCGGCAGACCATAGCCCGTCCCTCCGGATCGGGAACCGCGTGAGCCACCAGGCGACGGCGGGGACCAGCAAGAACACCGCGACAGCGCTGGTGACCTGGTTCGTGACCAGCCTGAAATGATCGAGATCGATTCCGATCACCTCGGCCGTATGCAGCTTCGACAGCGTGTCGAAGGTCCAGAGCACCGCAAGCAGCAGGGCCAGCAGGCCGGCTTCCAGCAACCGGCGCGACCAGCGGGTGCCGGCCCGCAGATCCTTCACGATCGCACCGGTGGGGCGGCGGTTCGTCCCGCCAGCCGGTGATTCGTCCCAAAACCCCGTAATCCGGGGAGTTTCCTGCCTAGCCTCGGAATCATACAAGCAGCCCGGGGAGACCCGGTTGTTCCTGTCCTCAGCAATTCACGGAGCCGTTTCAATGATATCGATATTCGCAACACACTGGCGCGGACTGGCCGCGCTCGCAATGGGCCTCGCACTCGTCGGCTGCGGTGGCGGTGGTAATGGTGGCGGCGACGAACCTCTGCCGCCGCCCGCCTATACGTACCGTGCGCCCGCCGATCTCGCCGACACCTGGACCATCGCCCATGCCGCCGATTTCGGCGTCGACACAGCGCGGCTGGAGACAATGATGGACGATATTCGGCGCGGACAGTTCCCGAGCATCGACTCGATTGTCGTCGCGAAAGACGGCGCGCTCGTGTTCGACGAAACCATCCGGACCCGTACGGACGCCGAGGATGCCCGCGTGGGCAATACGGATCCGGCGATCCATGCCCAGTTCTCGGCCACGAAGAGCGTAACGTCGCTCGTCGTCGGCATCGCCATCGACGAGGGTCATATCGATGGCACCGAAACGCCGTTTCTCGAGCTGCTACCGTACACGGATTATGCGAATCCCGACGAGCGCAAGGCGTCGATCAAACTCGAGCATGTTCTCGCCATGCGTAGCGGCATCGAATGGGACGAGTTCGATCCGCCTTACACCTCGCCGGACAACCAGCTGATTCGTTTCTATGCGGAGCAGACCGACTACACGAAAGCGTTTTTCGACCTGCCGATGGCGGGCGAGCCCGGTGAGCGGTTTGCGTATGCGACCCCGGCATCTGTTGCCCTGGGCATGGCCGTCGAGACGGCGGTGCCGATCAGCCTGATCGATTTCAGCCTGACCGAACTCATCCTGCCGCTCGGCATATCCGAGGTGGAGCTCTTGACCACGCCGACCGGTCTGCCCGACGGCGGGCGGGGGCTTTACGTGCGAACCCGCGACATGGCCAAGTTCGGTCAGTTGCTGCTGAATGGCGGCACGTGGAATGGCCAGCGCATCGTCAGCGAGAGCTGGATCGAGGCGTCGCTCGTGCCGCGAACGACCGTCGGCTGGGCCGACCCGGCCGCCTGGGACTGGCAGCTCCAGGGCTACGGGTGGCAATGGTGGCTGGGCTACTACGACCACGGGGCAACGCAGCGCCAGGCATGGGTCGGCTGGGGTTTCGGCGGCCAGTGGGTGGTCGCGATTCCGAGCCTGTCACTCGTCGTTGCCGTGAATTCCCATGGCTATGACGGCAGTGACGCAGCGCTGAATGAAGGTCACGCGCTGATTCGTCGCTACGTGCTGGACGCCGTTCTGCCATGAAGGCGGGTAAAAGAAACCCCGCGCGAGGCGGGGTTTCTGTTCATCGGCAAGCTGGATCTAGTTGCCGAAATAGAACCGGCCGTTCAGCGAGTAGACCGAGACGTCATCGCTCCATTCGCCGGCGAGACCCAGCGCAAAGGAGTCGGTGAAGTTGTACAGGCCGCCTGCGGCGAATCCCGTGTCGTCGCCGGCGTCGCCGTAGTCGACGTAGTTGATCCCGGCGTCGAGTTCGAGCCGGTCGCTGGCCGCATAGCGCAGTCCTACGCCGAAACCCAAGCCGTTGTCGTCGGCGCTGCCGCCGAGCGGCACGTCGACCTCGATGTATTCGTAAGACAGGCGCGCGTAGGCATCGGTCCGGTCGGACAGGCTCGTGTTGTAGCCGAAGCCTGCACCCCAGGTCGTGACGTCGACGTCGAAATCGAGATTGCCGCCGTCGTAGCCTGCGAACAGGTGGAATTTCGGCGCAATCGACACCGAACCGGCGATGGAATAGCCGTTGCCGTCGACGCCGACTTCGTCGAAGTCGATGACGCCGTAGCCGACCGAGAAATAGTCGTAATCGAAGCCCTCGGCCCCGGCCGTGGCCGAGAACGTGACGAGCACGGTAAGAAAGACGGAACGCATGATGACGTTCTCCAATGGGTTGCCCAAGAAATGTGCATGCTAGACCTCCGCCGGGCGCGAAGTGTGTCCGGGGTCACATATCCGGCAGCGGTCCAGATTATGTAAAGCAGGTTGCCGTCGTGGCGCGGCCCGCGGCATTTGTCTAAGCTCCCGGGTGGCAGGGGGCACGGGGTACGGCAATGGCAGACTCAGGCAGCGTGGTGCTTTACCGCTCCGGGCGGCCGTACTGGCTCGTCGATGCGAAGCTCGACCCGGAAACCGGTCTCGCGGTCTGCAGCGGGGACAACAATGCCGAATGGTACCTGCGCGTCATGCCCGAAAACCTGCCGGCCATGGCCACAGCGCTCAGGGATCGCCTGGACAGGCTCGGCGGCTCGCCGATCCTGCACGGCACACTGCACGACCTGCCCGACAACGAGTTGCTCCTGCTTCTGCTCGAAAACTTCGGCAACCGGGACAGCAACCCGTTCGATGCGATCAAGGCGTTCGTCAGCGAGGCCGGCGTGCCGGCCGAATTCGATCACTTCGGCTCGATGTAAGCGCTGCCTGCAGCTATTTCGTTTCGTAGAGAAACATGGCGGACTCGAGATCGACGCCATCGGCAGCAGCCGCGGCGGCCCCCGCTTCGGATGCGATGAGCGCCTCGACAGCTGCCACGTCCTCGGCCGCGACGACCAGTCCGGTCAGATTCGGATTCGATCGGCTCCGGAACGTGTGCACGTGCGCCGCGCCGTTGGCTTCGAACAGTGCGTGTCGACTGTCCTCGCCACGCCAGGCGGCGAGCCAGTGGTCTGCGTCGGCGACCTCGTGCACGATGACCATGTGGCTGTGATGGCCGCCGTTTTCGTCCGCGATGCCGTCGCTGTTCCAGATGTCGGCGGAAATCCGCCACTGGCCGTCAGCACCCCGGGTCCAGAGCTCGATGAACTTGCCCTCGTCGACGACTTCGTCACCGGCGGATACGACGAACGTACCGATGTGGTGACCCATGTCACCGCTGACCACGATGTCGACACTCGTGAGATCACCGGTGAGACCGGCGTCGATCATGCCGCCGAAAATCTCGCGCACGGCGGCCCGGCCGGTTTGCATGGCCCCGTCGGGCGGCAGCAGTCTCGTGTCCGTTGCATACAGTCCGGCCAGCGTGTCGATGTCGCCGGCGTCGAACGCCCGGGCCCAGGCTTCCGTCGCCGCGGCCAGTTCCGCCGGGTCGGTGGCGGGTGCGTCGGCCTGGCAGCCGGTGAGCAGGATGATCAGTGGCAGCATTTTTCTTTTCATGGTCGAATCCCCCCTGTTGTCGTGCTTCGTTCCTTCGAAGCGTGGCACCCGGCCGGCGCTTTGTCCATGCAGGTGGCCGAGTGACCGGCGGCCACCGCGTAGCCGGGCTCGACGGCTGCCGGGGCGGCTGGTTCTGCGTGCTGGCGGACGGCGAAATCGGTTCGCCGGGCTGGTTCCTGGCGCCGACCTTCGCGGCTGCGCTCGCAAGGCTCGAAAGCTGCACCATCGTCGGCGTCGACATCCCGATCGGGTTGCCCGAGCGCGGTGCCCGGGACTGCGATCAGGCAGCCCGGCAGCGCCTGGGTCCGCGACGGCGGGCGAGCGTCTTTCCCGCACCGCCGCGGGCGCTCCTCGGCGCCGCCGATTATCCGGATGCCTGCGCGCGCGCCGTGGCGGTCGCCGGCAAGTGCATCAGCCTGCAGACTTTCAACATTCTGCCGAAGATCGAGGAAGTCGACCGGGTACTGGCGCGCAGTCCGTGGGCCGCTCTGATCGTGCGCGAAGTCCATCCGGAGCTCGCGTTCGCGACCCTGAACGACAACCGCCCGATCGCGGCATCGAAACGCAGTCCGGCGGGATTTGCAGAGCGACGGGCGCTGCTGCAGGCGGCGGTCGGCTCGGCGCCGATAGAGGCCGCTCTTGCCGAATACCCGCGCAAGCTCGTTGCGCGGGACGACGTGCTCGACGCGTTCGCGGTCATGGTGGCGGCCGCGCGGATCGCTGCGGGCAGGGGCAGGCGCGTGCCGGCGGAGCCGGTTCGCGATGCGGCCGGCCTCGAGATGGCAATCTGGTTCTAGGGCGGGCGCCGGGAACGGCGCGGCACGATCGCGCGGTGGCGGTTCCCGCCGCGACTTTGCTAAGTCTCAGGCGCTGCCCTGCCGGGCTGCCCGCTCGGCGTCGACGCGTGCGAGCTCCCGTTCGAGGTGCTCGGCTTCGGCGCTCCGTTTCCGCGCCAGCGGCGCGAGCGCGCGATACAGAACGGGCGTAAGGTACAGCGTGAACACGGCCGACAGCCCCAGCCCGCCGAAGACGACCCAGCCGATGGACTGGCGTGCTTCGGCGCCGGCGCCGCTGGCCAGGATCAGCGGCAGGGCCCCGAGCACTGTTGAGACCAGGGTCATCAGGATCGGGCGCAGCCGGCGCTCGGCGCCTTTCTCGATCGCGGCGCGGACGGGCAGGCCCTTGTCGCGCTGCTGGTCTGCGAACTCGACGAGCAGCACGCCGTTCTTGGCCATCAGCCCGATCAGCAGGACGAGCCCGATCTGTGAATAGACGTTGAGCGAGGTGCCGGTCAGCAACAGTGCAAAAATGGCGGCACCGAGGCCGAACGGGATGAGCAGCGTGACGACGAGGGCGCTGGTAAAGCCTTCGAACTGCGCCGCGAGCACGAGGAAAATGACGGCCAGCGCGATGACGTAGGTGAGCCCGAGATCGTCCGTCGTTTCTTCGAGCGTCGCCGCTTCGCCCTGGAATACGAGTGACACGTCTTCGGGCAGGACGTCGGCGGCAAGCGAGCGCAGGTCGTCGATGGCCGATTGAAGCGGATAGCTGTCGGGCTTGTCGATATCGATCTCGATCGCACGTCGCTGTGCAACGCGCTCGAGTTCGGTCGCCACGCCTTCCTCGCGCAGCGTGACGAGGCTCGACAGGGGCACCAGGTCGCCGCCGGCAGTCCTGATGTGCAGGTTTACGAGGTCGGTGGGATCGTCGATCTCGCCGACCGCCGACTCGAGCAGTACGGGGACGGCCTGGTCGGCGATGTTGAGGTCGACGAGTTCCGTACCGTCGATCATCGCGCTCAGGGTCACGGCCAGCGCATCGAGATCGATACCGAGATCCGCAGCCCGCCGCCGGTCGATGCCGATCGAGAGCTGCGGCTGCGTCGGGTCGTAGCCGATGCGCGGCCTGCCGAGGTTGTCGAGCCGGTCCTCGACGGCGGCGCTGAATGCCTGCGCCGCGGCGTAGATCGCGTCGTAATCGTTGCCGAGCAGCGCAACTTCGATTCCGCGGCCGGTGCCGCGCAGGTTCAGGCTGTTGCCACTCCGGGCGGCGGCGCGTATGCCGGGGATTTCGCCCAGCGCGGTTTCGATCTCCGCGGCAATGGCCTGTTGACTCCGATCACGCTCGCTCCAGTCCGCGAGCGGCATGAACACGAAGGTACGGTTGGGATCGTAAGCGCCGACCAGGCTGAAGATGGACTTTGCTTCACCGTTTTCGACATAGGGTTCGAGCAGGGCCTCGATCGTGCGCGTCTGGCGATCCATGTACCGGATACCCGTGCCGTCGGGCCCTACGGCACGGACGCGGACGACGCCGCGGTCTTCGGGCGGTACGAGTTCGCGATCCAGTGACTGGTAGGCAAGCCCTGCGCCGCCGGCGAACAGGACGGCGGCGCCGATCGTAAGCGCCGGATGATCGAGCAACAGGCCCAGCGAGCGCTGATAGCCGTTGGCGACGTGCTCGCCCAGGCGGGCCAGCGGCGCAGGCAGGCCGCCGGCCGGGCGCCCGGCGACGAGGCGGGCGGCGGCGGCCGGCACGACGGACAGCGCGACGAAACTCGAGATCAGTACGGCGCTCGCAAGTACCAGGCCGAATTCCCGAAACAGCCGGCCGGCCGTACTCGGGAGAAACGAGATCGGTACGAAGACCGAGATCAGGACGGCCGTGGTCGCAACGACGGCGAAGAAGACCTGCCGTGTCCCGAGCACCGCCGCGGCCCGTGCGTGACGACCCTTGTTGCGCTGCCGCTGGATGTTCTCGAGCACGACGATCGCGTCGTCGACGACGAGGCCGGTCGCCAGCACCAGCGCGAGCAGGGTCAGGATGTTGATCGAGAAACCGAGCAGCCAGATGGCAGCCATCGTCCCGACCAGCGCAACCGGGATCGCGATCGTCGGTACCAGCGTCGCGCGCAGGCTGCCGAGGAACAGCCAGATCGTCGCGATGACGATCGTAACCGCAAGGCCGAGCGTGATCAGCACCTCGGCAACCGCGCTCCGGATGAACACCGCCTGGTCGTCAGCCACTTCGATCGTCAGGTCCGGAAACCGCGCATTGATGCGCTCGACGGCGCTGGCGACGGCATTCGAGATCTCGATCGTGTTGGAACGTGCCTGGCGCACGACGCCGAGACCGAGGACCGGCTGGCCGTCGAGGCGCGTCAGCGTTCGCGCATCCTCCGGACCGAAATAGACGTTGGCGACGTCACCGACGCGCACCGGATCGCGAATGACGATATCGCTGACCTGGGCCGCCTCCGTGGCGGTCGCGTCGGCCCGCACCAGCAGGTTCTGGTCGCTGGACCGGAAGCTGCCGGCCGGCACGTCGAATGGCGCCTGACGGAGGGCTGCGGCAACGTCACTGACGGACAGCCCGTAGCTCGTGAGTCGCAGCGGGTCGACGGCGACACGCAGCACCCGCTGGCGATTGCCGGAAAGGCGGACATCTGCGACGCCTTCGATGGCAACGAGGAGCGGCACGATATCCTTTTCGACGACCTGCGTTAGCACTTCGGGTGTCAGCCGCTCGCTGGTGACCGACAGGTTCACGACCGGCTCGGCATCGTCGTCGGCCTTGACCACGAAGACCTGTTCGACTCGCTGCGGCAGGCGCCGCGTGACCTGGCTGACCGCTTCCCGAACGTCTGCCGCGGCCGTGTCCAGGTCGACGCCGGGCCGGAACTCGATGTAGAGGCGCCCGGAGTTTTCCTCGGAACTGGCGCGGATGTTGCGGATGCCCGGGACACGGGCAACGGCGCCTTCGAGCACGCTCACGACTTCGGCGTCCATCGTTTCGGGTGATGCGCCGGGGAATACGACGCGGACAGTCACGATCGGCCGGTCGACGTCGGGAAGTTCACGCACCTCGACGCCGACCATCGCCGCGATGCCGGCGAGGACGATCAGCAGGTTGGCGACGAGGACCAGTACCGGGCGGCGGATACTGAGGCTCGGCAGGTCGTCCCGCTCACGCACGTCTCGTCAATCCCAGGCGGCCGAACGCGGGCCGCCGCCGGCGGCATCGGTAACGGTCAGCGGCGGTCGTTCGCGCACGAGTTGCCGGTCGGAGAAGCGCACGGCCGTGCCGTCGCGCACGCGGTGCGTTCCTTCCACGACGATCACATCGCCGCGCTCGAGTTCACCGTCGACGAGCACGCGACCGTCGCGGCGTTCGATGACCCGTACCGGCAGGCGCGCAGCTTCACCGCCGGCGATCGTCCAGAGGTAGGCGCCGTCGGCGCCCCACTGCAGCGCCGTCTCGGCAACGACCGCGTATCGTGCACCCTCGACACTGGCCCGCACCCTGAAGCTCATGCCGGGGCGCAGCGTGTCCGATGCATTGTCCACCCGGGCGCGTGCGACGAATCGCCGCGTACGCGGATCGACGCGACTGCTGATGTCGACGATCTGGCCGGTTACTTCGGGAAGGCTGGCAGCCCAGGTCTCGAGGCGTACCTCGTCGCCGACGGCGAGCGCGCCGATGAGCGCTTCCGGCACTTCGAAATTGACGAGCAGCGAACTGCGGTCGTCGAGCGTCGTGATCAGGGTGTCCGGGCCGATACGGTCGCCGGGGTCGATCTCGGTCGTCCCGACGTGGCCGTCGAAGACCGCCCGAATCGTCCGGTCGGCGAGCGCGATGCGGGCTCGCTCGAGCTCGACCCGCGCCAGCTCGGTGGCCGTGCGGGCTTCGTCCAGTACCGCGGGAACCACGGCACCGCTGTCCGCTGCGCGCCGATACCGGTCGTAAAGACGCTCTGCGTCCGCGAGGTTTACCTCGGCAAGCTTTTCGGCAAGCACCTCCCGCCGCCGGTCCAGTTCTACGAGGACGTCCCCGGCGTGCACGAACTGTCCGGGTTCGAACGCGATGGCGACGACCTCGCCCGATGCGGCCGGGAAAAGTTCGGCCGAAAGACTCGCGCGCGACGTGCCGACCGCCTCGATCCGGGTCAGCGCGGGCTCGAAGGTCACGGGCTCGACGAGGACGCGCACCGCGGGTTCCGCCACGGTGCGCGCGGACGGCGCAGGCGCTTCGCTGCAGCCGACGAGCACAGCGGTGCTGACGAGCAGCAGCAGGGTCAGGCGACTTACAGGCATTCGGCGTCCTCTTTGCAGGTGACGCCAAAGTATAGGAAGCCGCGTGCGGACAATCAGTTACAAAAGGGTATTTTTCCCCTCCTGCAACAACTTGTTACAGATCACCGCCGGCCCGGGCGAGGCGCTTCAGGGCTTCACGAACCTGAGCGTGAAGCGATCGGTATTGCCGCTGACCGAGCGGCGCCCGACTTCGTATTCGAGCTCATCGTCCGCGCGGTAGTGCAGATCGGAATAACCCTCGAACTCGAAGCCCAGTTCGACCAGCTCCTCGATGACCAGAACCGGGTCGAGCCGGCGCCGATTCTCCGGATTGTCGGGCTCCATGTGCCGCCGCGTGTGATCGACGACACCGTAGACGCCGCCAGGCTTCAGCGCGGCGAACACCGCCTTGTTGATCCGGTCGCGCGACTCCCGCGGAAAGTTGTGCATGTTGCGGAAGGTGAGGACCATGTCGACGCCGTCGACACCGAGGTCGAACTCGTCGACGGCATAGACGCCGCGGCTGACGCGCCGGAAATTGTCGCCGGAATCCAGCACGACGACGTCGCCGAAGCCGGGCTCGTCGAGCAGGCCGTCCTCGACGATGCCGCCGGTGCCGATCGCAACGTACAACTGGCCGTTCTCGGCAAGTACCGGCGCAAGGACGCGCGTATACCAACCGCCGCCCGGCAGCAGTTCGACCACCCGCATGTTGTCCTTCAGGCCGAAGAATTTCAGCGTCTCGAGGGGCATCCGGTTGTCGTCGCGTACGCGGTCAGCCTCGGGGCGTCCCTCGGCGGCAAGCGCTGCCTGGACCTTGGCATCGATTTCGTTGGCTGCCTGCGCGGCGGTGGCGATGGCGATGGCGATGGCGATGGCGAGCAGGGCGGTGGCCGACAGTCGTTTCACGGCGGGTCTCCTTCGGTGGTTACGGGTGGCGAAACGCCGATCCTAGCATCCGGTGCATGCACGACGTCGAGCCGGTAGCTCCAGTAATGAATCCTGTCGCCGAGCGGTGACTGGTCGTCGTTGGCTTCGGCAGCGGCGAGATGCAGCGTGACGACGGCGCCCCCATCCTGCGGCGCGCGCCAGCGGACGGTCCAGCAGGCGCCCCCGGCCGCGGCGGCGGGCATGGTCGACCGGCTCGCCGCACCGATGCTCTCGACGGCCGGGTCGTCGGAACGAATCGAGCCGGCATCTCTTTCGGCCGCGGCGAGCAGCTGGAAGCCTGCGATGGCGGCGCTGTCCGGCGTGAAGCGCAGGCGGAACTCGTAGCTCGTCCCCGCCACCGCAATTCGCGGCAGTCCGGCAATCGAAAGTGCGCTCGAGTCGTGTACCGGCTCGTAATCGTAATGACAGTCGCTGCAGGACTCGGCCGCCTCCGGGTTCGCGGCACCCCATGGCGCCCCTTCCGGGTACGCCGCCGCGCTGCCGGCACCCGCCAGCGCAACCAGGATCAGGCTAGCGGTCGGTCTCAACGACGGCGCGCCCGATGTAGTTCGTATCAGTGCCGAACCAGATTGCACCCGACGGTTCGTGGTAGTGCATGTGCCGGACCGTGCCGCCGCCCGACGGTACCGGCGTCTCGCTGAAGAACGCTTCGCTCTCGGGGTCGAAGCCGGTGAACTGGTTCGGCTGGACGCCCGTGGCGACGACCCAGATGCGGTCGCGGCTGTCGACGGCCATGCCGTAGGGCCGGGCGTTTGCGCCCTGCGGCATCGCCCACTCGGTGAATTCGCCGGTCGCCGGGTCGTAGGCGCCGAGCATGCCCGCTGCGTAGTCGCCGTACCAGATCCGGCCGTCGCTGGTGATCACGAGCCGGCGCGGCCGGGTTTCCGGGCGCGGCAGGTCGATGACGTCGAGCTCGAGCGTCGCGGGATCGATCTTTGCGATCTTGCTGGTACCGAACAGTACGACCCACACCGAGCCGTCGGGCGCGAGCTTGATGCCGTACGGCCGTGACCGCTCGGCGGGCGATGGAATCAGGTCGACCTTGCGCGTCTCGATGTTGAGCCGGCCCATCATGTTGCCGCCCTGCACCGTGAAGAAGATGTTCTCTTCGTCGGCGTCGAAGATCAGCGTGTGCGGATCGCGGGCCTCGGGATGCGGCATCGTGATTTCCTCGATCTCGCCGGAGGCCGGGTCGTAACGGCCGATCAGCGCGGTCCGGTTGCCCGCATACCAGACGATGCCGTCGCTGCCGACGATCAGGTTGTGCGGCCCGGAGCCGTCTTTCAGGTCGATCTTCTCGAATTCGCCGCTCGCCACGTCCAGGTGACCGAGGTACCCGGCGCGCTGGCCGACGAACCAGACCGAATCGGCGCTTTCCGCGAACGGGTCGCGCGGCCGGGTCGCTTCGTAGGGAACGAGCCATTCTTCAATGTCGATGGTGTCGTCGGCCCCGGCCGTCGCGGAGATGAATGCGAATGCGAGGACGGGCAGAGTGAAGGATTTGCGCATGGTCGAATTTCCGGTTGCGGGCGGATCGTCCCGGTATTCTAGCAGTCACGATGCGCCAGCCGGCCTGCAGGCGGCAATAGCGGTACCATCCGGAACATGGCGCAGGCGAAACCGTTTCTTTCGAAATCGAAACTCGTCGCCGCGTGGCAGTGCACGAAGCGGGCCCACCTGGAGAAGCACCGGCCCGAACTCGCCGAGATCACGGCCGCGACAGAAGCGTCCTGGGCGACCGGACACCAGGTCGGCGACGCGGCGAAGTCGATTTACGGCACGCCGGAGGCGGTGGAAATCGGCTTCGATCGCAGGCTCGGGCTGCTCGCAAAACGGACCCGCGAACTGATCGGGAGCGGCGCGAGGCATCCGATTTTCGAGGCAACGTTCATTCACGAGAACGTCGTCGTCCGTGTGGACGTACTGCTGCCGGCTGCCGACGGCTGGCGGGCGATAGAGGTGAAAGCGTCAACCTCGGTCAAGGATTATCACGTGCTCGATTGTGCGATCCAGGACTGGGTGCTTCGCGGCAACGGTCTCGAGGTCGGCTCCTTCGCCCTTGCCCACGTCGATAACGCGTTCGTGTACCCGGGCGGCGGGCACTATGTCGGCCTGCTGACCGAGCGGGACCTGACCGACGACGTGCGGCGCCTCGAGACCGAGGTCCTCGAGCTCGTCGCCGGGGCCCGCGAGGCCGTCAGCGGGCCGCTCCCGCAGGTCCCGGTCGGCAAGCACTGCGGCCAGCCGTTCGAGTGCCCGTTCCTCGGCGTCTGCTGGCCGCGCGATGCCGAGTACCCGGTCACCGGCCTCGGCGGGGAGCGCGCGCGTCTCGCGGGCTTCGTCGCGGCGGGCTGCCGGGATATCCGCGACGTCGATCCCGACGCGATCACGGCCGAGACGCAGCGGCGCATCTACCGGGTCACCTGTCGCGGCGAACCGGAAATCCTGGCCGGCGCGCGACAGGCCTTCGCGGCGCTCGGCTATCCGCGCCATTACCTCGACTTCGAGACGATCGCGCCGGCCGTGCCGTTCTGGGCGGGCACCCGGCCCTACGTCCAGCTCCCCGTGCAGTGGTCATGCCACATCGACGACGGCCGCGGGGACGGCAGCGCCGCGGCCATGCGCCACGAAGAGTTCCTCGATCTCTCGGGTGAACCGCCCATGCGCCCGCTTGCGGAGCGCCTGATCGAGTGCCTCGGCGACGCAGGGCCGGTGCTGATGTACACGAGCTTCGAGCGCCAGGTGCTCGAGACGCTGATCGAACTCCATCCCGATCTGGATGCGCCGCTGCGTGCCATCATCGACCGGCTCTTCGACCTGCACCCGGTCGTGAAGGCGAACTATTACCATCCGCGCATGCTCGGCTCGTGGTCGATCAAGGCGGTCGCGCCGACGATTGATCCGGCGCTCGACTATGCGCACCTGGACGGGATCCGCGAAGGGACCGCGGCGGCGAATGCCTACCTCGAGGCCGTCTCGCCGGGGACAAGTTCCGGTCGCAAGGCGGAGCTCGAGCGGCAGCTGCGCCGCTACTGCCGGTTCGACACCGAAGCGATGGCCGAGATCGTGCGCTTTTTCAGCGCTTCCTGACGTACTTTTGGAGCCAGGCCAGGTAGCGTTCGTAGAGGTCCTTTTCGTAGGAGGGCACCGACAGGCCGTGCCCTTCGTTCGGATAGACGACGAGCTGCGTCGGGATGCCGCGGCGCTTGAGCCCGATGAAGAGCTGTTCGGAGTTCAGGATGGGGACATTCCAGTCGTCCTGGCCGCCGACGATGAGGGTCGGCGTCGTCACCTTCTCCAGGGCGAAGAACGGCGAGAGGCGGTCCCAGTTCTCCCGGTTTTCCTCTAGCCACGGCAGGCCGAGTTCCTCTTCCCACCAGCGCTGGTACTGGTCGTGGCCGTAGTTCGCCATGTACAGCGTCGCACTTGCGCCCGTGATCGCCGCGTCGAAGCGGTCGGTCTTCGTGATCACGTGATTGGTCATCATGCCGCCGTACGACCAGCCGTAGACGGCCGTCCGCTCCGCGTCGACCCAGCCCTCGGCGATCGCGAAGTCCAGCGCGGCAATCACGTCCTCGTAGTCGATGCCGCCCCAGTCCCGGTAGATCGCTTCGGCGAAAGCCTGGCCGTAGCCGAACGAGCCCCTCGGGTTGGGCATGACGACCACGTAGTCCCGGGCGGCGAACAGCTGCGCCTCCACGTCGAAGCCGAAGTCCCACTGCGCCTGCGGGCCGCCGTGCACGTAGAGGATGCCGGGATAGCGCCGGCCTTCGCGGAAGCCCGGCGGAAACGTGACGATGGTTTCGATCGCCGTGCCGTCCGGGCTCTCGTAGCTGAACTTCCGTGCGGTGCCGATGTCCAGCGCCCCGAGGACCGGCTCGGACACGGCCGTCAGTGCCCTGAGGCCCTCGTCTTCCAGCGCGAATACCTCGCCGGGGAGCTGCGGCCGGGTGACCAGCACGAAGGGCGTGCCGTCGAGCGCCGTATCGAACTCCGACACGACGTCGGTGCCGTCGACGAGCGCACGCACGGCGCCAGTGGCCACGTCGACGGCGACCAGGTTCTGTTCGCCGCGGAACTCGGTGATCCCGAGAATCTCTGTGCCGCCGGGTGAGAATCGGGGTGAATAGACCTGGGTCTCGGCGAGCGCCGCGATGCGGCGGGATGCGCCGGTGTCGACTCGCGTGACGGTGAGCTCGGGGATCGCGTAGACCGGCAGCCGTGCCTGGTCGTTCGTTGACGTGTGCACGATGTGCACGCCGTCCGGACTCCAGGCCGGGTTATCCTCGGCCGTTTCCGCCGTCGTCAGCTGCCGCGGCTCGGGTTCGTCACCGGCCGTGTCGACGATCCAGATATCGGTATTGCGGTTAGTGTCCGGATCGTCGCTGCGGTTACTGACGAACGCGATGCGCCGGCTGTCCGGCGCCCAGGCGGGCTGGCTGTCGTCGTAATCGCCGAAGGTTACCTGCCGGGTCTCGCGCGTGGCGATATCGATGACGTGAACGTGGACACGGTACCGGTCGAGATAGCCCACGTAATCCTGTTTGAACTGCAGCCGGTCAACGACGTACGGCCGCGGGTTGGGGCGTTCTTCCTCGTCGAGATCGGCGGGAGTCGGGTCCCGGACCAGCAGCGCGAGCTTCGACGAGTCGGGCGACCACCGAAACGCGTTCACGCCCTGGACGAACGCGGTCAGCTGCCGGGCGTCGCCGCCGCGCCGGTCGAGCAGCCAGACCTGGTTCGTGTCGTCCTTGCGGTCGGAGAGCACGGCGAGGTAACGGCCGTCGGGGCTCCAGGCCGGCGCCCATGCGTTGCTCTCCGGGCTGGTCATCGGTACGGGGTCGCCGCCGGCGACCGGCTGCATCCAGACGCGGCTTTTTTTCCGGTCGGCCTCGAGATCGTTCACCGTGACCGTGTACGCCACGTAGCGGCCCGCGGGGCTGACCGCGATTTCCGAAATCGTGTCCAGCGCCAGGAAGTCGTCGACGCCGAAGCGCTCGGCCGCCGTGGCGGGCGCGCCGGCGAGCACGAGGCCGACGAGCAGGCCGGCCATATGCCGCCAGTGCCGCGGCCCCCGTTCCTTTTGGCATGGTTCGACCGGATTCATCTGTTTATAGTCTCCAATTCCCATATAAGAATCATTGCTCACGGATGATCAATGACAAAGGAGATGTCATATGAAATCGCGAGCAATCATAGCGCTCGGCCTCGTGGTCGCGCTAATCGGCGCCTACCTGGCGTATATGCCGCATGCCGGTCCGCCCGGCTTGACGCCCGGACCGGCTGCAGCACCCGCGTCCACGCCTGAAACGGCTGGCGGAGCGGGCGACCCGGTGGCGTCGGCGCCGGTGGTCGCAAGCGGTGCACCCGCCGCTGCGCCTGCCTGCGTCGTCGAGCCGCGTTACCTGTCGCGCGACGATGGCACGACCGTGACGGTCTACGCCTGCGTCGGTGACGATCCGCCACCGGCCCACGCTTACGAGACGTACCCGAACGCCGCACTGGAATCGCTCGCCTGGGGCGATGCACGCGCCGCCGAGGTGCTCGGCATGCGGCTTCGGCACGAGGATGAAGCCCGGGCCCTGAGCCTGGTCCTGCGGGCGGCCGCGCTCGCGGGCGGTGACCCGGCGCCGCTGCTCAGGCTGTCGAATGCCTGGCCCGCCCCGACCGCGATCGACGGCGTCCCGGTGCGCAGGACGGTGCACACGAAGTTCGTCCTGAGCGCCGTGGCCGACCTGCTCGGCGCGGAGCACAACAACCTGCCGTACTGGAAGGCCACGATCCGCAGCGTGTCGACGGACCCGGAGCGCGAGATCGAGCTGTTGCTCGAGCGCGCGGCCGAGATCGTCGGGGAAATGCAGCAAATCGAGCTGGAGGTGACCGGCCGTTCGACGTTCGGAGGGCAGGGCCATGGCTGAGCACAAAAGATATCTGCCTGCGCTTGCTGCGCTGCTTTTCGCCGCCGCCGTACCGGGCGCCGAGGTCGATGACTGGTCCTGGGAGGACGGATTGCTCGGCGACTCCATCGAGGGGGACGTGTTCGACAGCCCGGCGGGCGAGTACCCCGGGATCCTGTGCGATCAGTGCCGGGATCCTGCCGAGTTCCTGATCGACTTCGCCGCCGTCGCCTACAATGGCTGGTGGGGCGAGTCGCCGTGGATCCGGGACACGAGGCTCGGCATGCCGTTCCGGGTCTACAACCTTGAGCTCTAGTGGGTCGCGGTCTGGTTCGAGGACATCCTGTTCGACATGCCGTCGCTGTACCCGGACACGCTCGAGATCCGGCTCAGGCTCGAGACGGGCGAGATCGTCACGATCACGGTCCTGCAGAACGGTCCGGACCTGCCGGTCGGTTCGACCGAGCCGGAGGATACCGGCGTCGCGATCGGCTGCAGCTGCGGCGGCGACTCCGACGCGGGTGAAGCCGATGACGAGTACACGGAGCCCGACGACACGGAAATTGCCGAGATCGAACGCGACGGCTACGTCGAGATCATCGACCCTGACGACGACGGCGAATTTCCGCCCTGGGAAGAAGAACTCTGACGGTATTTCCCCCGGGAGGCCCGCGACGGTAACATCGCGGGCCTCTTTCATTTCGAGACCCGGAGGCAGCTTCATGCGATCCCTGCGAATCCTGCCGTTCCTGCTGGCGGCCGCTACCCTGCTCGCGGCGTGCGGCGGGCCCGATACGACGCACGACGGCGGCGATGCGGCCGCGACCGACCAAGATCCCGGTGCGGCCCTTGCGGCACTCTTTCACGACTACGACGAGGAGTATCTGCGTCTCAACCCGTTCTCTGCGACATTTCGCGGCGATCATCGCTTTGACGACCAGTGGTACCCGCTCGACCCGCTGACGGAGGAGTATCGCGAAGCGAGCCATGACCTCGACCGGCGCTACCTCGCGCGCCTGCTCGAGATCGATCCGGCGGACCTGTCCGAACTCGACCGGCTCAACTACGAGATCTTTCGCTACAACCGGGAGAACGCGATCGAACGGGAGGATCTCGGCTACAACGAATTCGAGAATCTGCTGCCCGTCGACCAATTCTTCAGCATGCCGAATTTTCTCGTGATGCTGGGTTCCGGTGCGACGGCGCAGCCGTTCGCGACGGCGGAGGATTTCGACAACTGGCTGTCGCGCTCCGCCGGTTTTGCGGAACACGTCGACAATACGATCGCGAAGATGCGTGAGGGTGTCGAGGCCGGCGTCGTCCAGCCGACCGTCCTGATGCAGAAGGCGCTGCCCCAGCTGGCCGCGCAGGTCGTCGACGCTGCCGAAGACAGCGACTTCTGGCGACCGGTAGCGAACATGCCCGAATCCGTCACCGGCGCGGAGCGCGAGCGTATCGAGGCGGCTTACCACGATCACATCACGAACGTGCTGGTGCCGGCCTACGCGAAGCTGCACGATTACATCCGCGACGAGTACACGAAACATACGCGCGATACCGTGGGCATCAGCGCGGTGCCGGGCGGCGCCGATTACTATGCTTTCCGGGTCCGCGAAATGACGACGACGGACCTCAGCCCCGAGGAGATCCACGAGATCGGCAAGCAGGAAGCCGCGCGGCTGTATGCGGAGATGCAGCGCGTCAGGGACGAAGTCGGCTTCGAAGGCGACATGGCAGCGTTCTTCGAGCACCTGAAGACGGACCCGCAGTTCTATTTCACCGAGGAGCTGGCGCTCGTCGATGCCTACGATGCGCTGCGCGAAAAAATCAACCCGACGCTGGACGCGCTGTTCGACGTGCAGCCGAAAACCGACTACGTCGTGAAGCCGGTCGAGGCGTTCCGCGCGCAATCGATGGCCGCGGCGCAGTACTTTCCGGGCACGCCCGACGGTTCCCGGCCCGGCATCTTCTACATCAACTCGTTCGACCTGCCGGCCCGGCCGAAGTGGATGATGGAGGCGCTGTCAATACACGAGGCGTCACCGGGGCACCATTTCCAGATTTCCATTGCGCAGGAACTGGAGGGCATGCCGGCCTTCCGGCGGTTCGGCGGCTACACGGCCTACGTCGAGGGCTGGGGGCTCTACGCGGAGTCGCTGGGCCAGGAACTCGGCCTCTACACCGATCCCTACCAGTATTTCGGCGCACTGTACGCGGACATCTGGCGGGCCAATCGCCTCGTCGTCGACACCGGTCTGCACGCGTTCGGCTGGACACGCGAGGAAGCCATCGAGTGGATGCAGTCCAACTCGCCGGTGCCGGATACCGATGCCGTGGCCGAGGTCGAGCGCTACATCGCGATTCCGGGCCAGGCGCTGGCTTACAAGATCGGGCAGCTCAAGATCCGCGAGCTGCGCGACAAGGCCGAAGCGGCGCTCGGAGACGCGTTCGACGTCCGCGAGTTCCACAACCAGGTGTTGACCACGGGTGCGCTGCCATTGATGGTGCTCGAGGACAAGATCGAGCGCTGGATTGCCTCGCAACAGACCTGATGCGGTCTAGAGAAGTGCTGCGATCCGCGTGAACGCGTCCGGGTCGGTGACGGCAACGAACCCGATTCCCGCGAGCGCACCGCACAGGTGCGCGTCGTGGTTGATGTTGTCCCGCGCATTCCGCGACGCCCACCAGGACCAGGCGACGTAGCCGACGGCAAACAGCACCGCCGGGATCGGGAACGGGAACGGGATGATGAACAGCGTTGCGGTCGGGAAATAGACGATGTAGGCGAACAGCACGGCCGAGATCGCGCCGGACGCGCCGAGCGATGCGTAGCGCGGGTTGCGGCGCTCCTTGACCCAGGTGCAGCCGTGGCTCAGCACCAGCCCGACGACATACAGGGAAAGGAACGGCAGCGTGCCGAGGTGGCGTTCCATCGGGAAGCCGAAGAAGTAAAAGGTCACCATGTTGAAGAGCAGGTGCCCTGCGTCGGCGTGGATCAGCCCGCTCGTCAGCATCGTGTCGTACTGCCTGTCGCGCAGGAACCAGTACGGCCGGAACAGGAAGCGGTTGATGATCGCGGGCACCCGGTACATGCCGAGCAGGCTGATGCCCACGGTGAGCGCCAGGATCGCGACGGCTGCGGGCTGGTCGACGGCCGGCATCAGCGAGGCGTCGCCCGGTAGAAAGGGAACAGCTTGTCGTCGTGCTCCTCGGCTTCGAAATGCACGTCGTCGCGATCACAGAGCGCCGCGAACGCGCGCTCGGTGAGCAGCGTCTCGTTGCCCCTGGCGATGTCCTCGCCGAGCTTCGATGCACGGTTCATCTCGTCGCCCTGGGCGAGGTTGGGACCGATCCGGAAGATGCGCCCGAAACCCAGCCCGGCGCAGAATCGCGTCGGGTGCTCCGACGCCAGCGGTGAATCGTTGAACACCCGGATTCGCCGGTGGACCTCGAAAGCGGCGTCGAGCGCGGCATGCGGATCGGCAAAGATCGCAACGATGTCGTCCGCGAAGCACCGAACGAGTTCGGCACCCGCTTCCACGAGCGCCGGAATGCCGACTTTCTGCGCATCGAGGATCCTGAGCAGGCTCTCGAGTTCGCCGCGGTGCATGGCGGACATCGTGAACCCGGTCATGTCCATGCTGAGGATCGCCCGCTCGGACCGGTACTTCGCGTTGAAATCGGCCTCCGACAGCGTCCCTCGCTGGAGGCCCATCAGGTCCTCGTACTCGTCTCGGCGCCAGCCCTGGTAATCGGCGAGGACGGCCGGCTCGTCGAGCAGCGCGAACGGCAGGTTCATGACTTACCCATCGTGTACAAACTCGCCGATGTTACATAAAAGTCGCCGGCTTCGTCGCCGCAAGCGGCAAAGCCGATGCGACATAATCGGGCTGTCGACCCGGTCAGGGGAACCGCATCAGGTTCCCGGGCGTGTAAGGACACACGGCCAGCGAGAGGCAAGTGACAGGAGACGCAATGCGTTTTGTGAAGCGAAACCGTGCGGCGGCCACCGACAGCGGCCCCACGACCTTCCACGTGCAGCTCTTTTCGGAGTCGGCACGGCTCGTACGCGAATTCCGCCTCGACGCCCGCCGCTACGGGCTGGCCGACCTGGAGGCCGCGGAGGATCACCTGCGCCGGACGCTGACGCCGTGTGACTTCACGTCCACGGTGTCGCTCTGCATCGGCGACAGGCCGTCGGAACAGGCGATCCTGCAGTTCGAGCTCGACAGGGCCTGAGGCCGGCCGGTTTCGCACTGCTTTCCGGCACTGGGACACAGAATTCACCGCCGTCCCGGGGTATAAGAATGGCCTCGTTGCGCGGGGCTGCGGCGCGACGACCTCATGGAAGCAGGATATGCCAGGGACCCGGACAGCCAGGCGCATCATGCGCAATCTGCTCATCGTCTGCGGACTGGCGTCCGCCGGCGGCTGTGTGCAGTTCGCACCGGAGGTCGTCCCCGACGAACCGCCGCCGGAAATCGTTGCTGCGCCGGAACCTGCCGAACCGGAGCCGGCTGCGCCCAAACGCATCATCGAGCCGCCGCCCCCGGCCCGCATTTCTGCCGTGGCGATCGTCCTGGCGGGCAGTAACCCCGCTTACACTGCCGTGGCCGAAGCGTTGGTCGGCGAACTCGACGAGTCCGCGGTATACGACCTGGGCGACCGGAGCCGGCCACCGGTGACGGTCCTCCGGGCCATCAACGACTCGCCGGCGCGGGCGGTCGTGGCCATCGGCCTGCGTGCCGCACAATCCTCGGTCGCGATGGCGGAGGTGCCGGTCGTCTTCAGCCAGGTGTTCAATTACCAGGAACACGGCCTGGTCACGGCGAACAGCCGGGGCGTCGCGGCGCTGCCGCCCGTCGCCATCCAGCTCGCGACCTTCAGGGATTTCGACCCGTCGCTCAAGCGGATCGGCACGATCATCGGTCCCGGCCACGATGCGCTGATCGCCGATGCCGAGGCTGCCGCCGCCGCGCTCGGCCTCGAGCTGGTCGCGCATGTTTCCGGTTCGGACCAGGAGACGCTCTATCACTACCGGCGCATGATTCGCGACATCGACGGTTTCTGGCTGTTACCCGACAACCGGATACTCAGCCGGCGGGCACTCGACGAGATGCTGCTCGAAGCCGGGCGCCGGGACGTGCCCGTGGCCGTCCCCAACGATGCGATGCTGGCGATGGGCGGGTCCCTCAGCTTGAGCGCCGTTCCCGCCGACGTCGCGCAGACGATCGTCCGGGTGCTGCGGCAGATCGAGGCGGGGCGTTTTGCCGGCCTGCCCGATGTCACGGCACTCTCCGAGATCCGGGTGCAGACGCCGGACAGCGTGCGGGTGGCGGATCGATGAAGCGCGCGCTGTTGCGACTCGGGGTGCGTGGCCGGCGGCGGATCGCAGCCTGGCGGGACTGGTTACAGCGGCGCAATGCCGCGCGCAAGCGCGTGCTGGTCAACGAGATACTCTCGATCCAGGTGGTCAGCGCGGGTCTCGTCGGCGCGCTGGCAATCGCGGCGCTGTACTGGGGCGGGCAATGGGTCCTGCAGGACAACTATGGCCGCTGGGCGTTGCAGTGGACGGAAGAACTCAACGAGCTCGGCGCGCCGCTGTACCTGGCCGACGACCGCGAGGCACTGATCCGCCTCGAGAGTTTCGTCGGGCGCTATCCCGAGATCGACCGGGTGGCCTATTTCGACGCCGCCGGCGAGGCCCTGTTCTCGGTCGACAATCGGGACGACCTCGACGCGATTGCCAGGCTGCCCGAGACGGAACTTGCAAAAGCGCGCGATGTGATGGGCAGTAACCGGCCCTACCTTTTGAGCGGCGGAATCCTGAACCCGCGCCAGTTCGAGATCATCGCGCCGGTCTGGACCGAGTCGCTCGTCGACGACGGTCTGTTCGGCTTCGATCCGGACGCGGCTGACGAGCAGACCCGCGCCGAGCTCCTGGGTTTCGTTGCCATCCACCTCGATTTCGTGATCTTCCACGATCGCCTGTTGTCGAACATCCGCAGCGCCGTATTCGTCCTGCTCGTCATGCTCATCGTGTTCGCACTTTACGGCCGGCGCGCATTACGCAAGGCATTGGCCTCGATTTCCGACCTGCAGGAGCCGATCCGGGAGCTCGCGCGCGGCAACCTCGACGTCAAGTTCCAGCCCGCCGCCCACCGGGAGATTTCCGACATCGTCGAGGCGCTCGAGACGACGGCCTCCGCGCTGAGCGAACGCGATGCAGCGCTTCGCGAGCTGGCGAACCACGACAGCCTGACGGGCCTGCTCAACCGGCGCCGCTTCGTCGAGGAACTGCGCAAGGAGGTCGTCGGCGTGATCCGCGACGGCCACACGAGCGCGCTGTTCTTCATCGATCTCGACCAGTTCAAGTACATCAACGATGCGTGCGGCCACCCGGCCGGCGACCGCCTGATCCGTAAAGTGGCCGACGAGCTCAGGCGCAGCGTCCGGCGGCACGACAAGATCGCCCGCTTCGGTGGCGACGAGTTCGCGATCCTGCTGTGTAATACCGATGTGCAGGGCGCACAGGCCTCGGCGGCGACGATCCTGGGCAACATGCGCCGGCTCGCGCACATCGAGGACGGGCGCGTTTTCCACGTTCACTGTTCTATTGGCATCACGATGCTGACCGGGGACAACCTGCACCACGACGAACTCATCAACCAGGCGGACATCGCCTGTCGGGAAGCGAAGTCGGCGGGCCGCAACCGGCTGACGATCTATACGCCGTCGGCAGATTCCGACGCACGCAAGCAGGCCGACGTCGGGTGGATGAACAGCCTGCGCCGCGCAGTCGACGACGACGAGTTCGAGCTCCGGTTCCAGCCCATCAACCGGATCGATACCGGGGAGACCACGCATCACGAAGTGCTGATCCGCCTGCGTACGGACGACGGGCAACTCGTCGCGCCGGACGCGTTCTTGCCGGCGGCCGTACGCTTCGGGCTGATGTCCGAGATCGACTTCTGGATGATCCGGCACGCGGCGAAGGCCTACGCCGAGCATTCCGGCGGAAGCCGGCAACTGAGGCTCGCGATCAACCTGTCAGCCAATGCCTTCGAAAACGACGACCTCGTAGCGTTCGTCGACAAGATGTTCACCCGGCACGGCGTCGATCCCGGCAACATCATCCTCGAGGTCACGGAGAGTCTTGCCATCCGGCGCCCGGTGCACGTCGACCGGCAGATTGCTGCGCTGCGCGACATGGGCTGCCAGTTTGCGCTGGACGATTTCGGAACCGGCTACAGCTCCTTCAGCTATCTCCAGAA
>JAWWBD010000019.1:0-25313 GCA_033721115.1 Woeseiaceae bacterium
ATCGTGTATTCGACGGTCGCCCCCGGGATCGGCAGGCCGCTGCCCAGGTCGCCTGCAACGACGCTGAACGCCTTGGTCACCGCGAGGTCGGCAGTGACGACGATGAAGCCGTCCTCGGCCGTTTCGCTGTTGTCGCCGTCGGTGTCCGCGAATACGTTGTCGATAAGGGCCGGATCATCGGTGCCGTCGACGAGCGGCGCACCTTCGACGGCCGGCGTGCCCGGCTCCGCGCCGTTGACCGTCAGCGCCATGCCCGCGATGTCGCCGTTGGCGAGGCCGAGCTGCGGGTCGGCGAAGACCCGGATGCGGATCGCCTCGTCCGCATCGAGTTCGTCGACGAACTGCGCGCCGCCCCGGACGGGATCCGGGTTGGTACCGCTGACCGTGTCCGCACTGACGGCGTAGTCGACGGTCGCGAAGTCGACGTTGTCGAGGTCGCCGTTGGCGCCGAAGGCGACGTTCAGGACCTGGTTAAGCGCGACATTGAAGTCGAGGACGCCGTTCGAGGTATTCGTCAGCGTGAATTCGACGTAGTAGTCGGGATCGCCCGCCGGCGGACCGCCCGGGACGACCGGGGCCAGGTTGGTATCCGTCACGCTCAGCGTGAAGTCCACCCTGCGGTCGACCACGAAATCGGCGTCCGCGCTCAGCTGTTGCTGCGGGACTCCGCCGACCTCGTAGTCGACGAGCGCCGTGTTGGTCACGTCCGTCCCTGCGCGCGTGCCGACGGCCAGCGCATTCTGGCCGACGAGCAACGCCACCGCGAGTACGCCCAGCCTGAGCGTCGTGCGGACAAAGGTGCTGTCAAGTTTCATTACGATACTCCTTATCGATGGCAGGCATTCACAAGTCCGCGACGGCACCTGCCGACCGTCGCAACCTGGCGAAGCCCCGGCCCTGGCCGGCGCTTCAGTTCAAGACTGCGGCGAAGCGCGCCGTCCCCTGCGACCCGGTCGCGAGGTCGCTGCTGAGCTTCCACCGGATATGCGTGAAGTCCTCGGCCGTCGCCGGTCGCGACTCGCCGTCCTCGGTTACGGTGAGGTCTGCCGCGGCCGCGAATGTCCTGCCGCCGTCGACCGAGAACTGCACCTCGGTGCCCGGCCCGAAGGCCGAGCCGTCGACATAGCGGAGCTCCGCAGCGATCGGATTCGTGATCACGACGTTCTCGACCGGTTCGGCACCGACGTTTCGAAACGTGATCGTGTAGAAGACCTGCTCGCCCGGGATCACTGTCTCCGCGGGTACGAGCCGCCGTTCCGTGCTGCCGTCATCGGCGACGACGACTTCTTCTTTCTGCACGACCGTGCGAACTTCCAGGGACTCGTCCTGCTCTGCAAAGGCCGCAGAGCCAAGCCCCAGGATCAAAACGCCCCAGATGATTTTCATGACAACACCTCTTTGATCGCTCGTTGAATTGCTCATGGTTTGCTCTCGCTCTTTCAGAAAATTCAGTCGATGGTCACGGAGAATTCGACGGTCTGGACCCCGTCGGCCTGGGTGAGATCACCCAGCCGGACGACGATCGCCGGCGGACCCGAGGTATCGAATTCCCCGGCATCCGCGTCGGTCGCGTCGGTCAGCGCCAGTCCGTTCAGCGTGATGCTGTTCGGCAGATAGGTGGAGAAAGCGGGGATCGGGTCATTCACGACGGCCGCCGTGGCGGTGCCCGTACTCGTGACCTCGATCGTCAGCGTGTAGGTAATGGTCGCGCCGGGAATTGGCTGCACCCCGCCGAACGGGTCGGCGACGGCCTGCGCCTTGACGACGCTGACCGCGACGTCCGAGACGAGGTACTCGCCGGTGTCCGCGGCGCTGCCGCCCGTCGCGCCGATCACGGCGTCGGTGCCGCCGTCGCCTGCACCCGCATACACGGTACCGGGCGGGTTCGCGCCGAGCACCGTCGCGGCGGTCAGTTCGCTGCGCCCGATGTCGCCGTTGACGACGGTCCCGGGAATGTCGTTGACGAGAAAGACGTCGACCGACGCATCTGCCGCGAGCACCGGATCGTTGACGCCGGGATTGTAAGCCTGGTCGCCGGCATTCAGGTCGCCGCTGCCGTCGGTGTCGAAGTAGATCGACGTGGCCGCCGGCTGCGGATCGAAGTCGTCGCCCGGCACGGCGCTGTCGATTACGAGCGTGAATGCCTCGCTGCCGTTGCCGGTATTCGTCACCGTGAACAGCAGTGCACGGTTGGTGTCGCTGGCCGCGACGAGGACCTGGGGACTCTGCAGCGTCACGACGACGTCGATGCGCTCCGCGACCGTCAGCGTCGTCGTATTCGACGTCAGCGTCAGATCGGTCCCGTTCAGATTGAAGTCGACCGTCGCCGTGTTTTCGATGACGGTGCCGGCCGCGGTGCCCGCGGCGACCGCGGACGTCGGCGCCGCGCTGACCGCGGCGAGGAGTGCTGCTGCAAGCCATCCGGCCGGCAACGGAGTTCGGTTTGCCGTCTGCAAGGGCTCATTCCTCTCGAGGCAATATGTTGGCGCGTCATTGCGCACGCGCTGCGTCATTGCGGCGCGTCGCCCGACTGTCGTTTATCGCCACCGGGAGGTCACGGCCGGGTGGCTTGTTCGTCACAAATCTGTGACCGGCCTCACGGTTTCACCGTGAAGTCGCTCACAGACGGAAGGCATTGCGGGACAAGGACTTGCGGACCCATCGGCCACCGCGGGGCAGGCGATTCTGTCAACTCCCGGGGGCGTGCGGCGGGCCCAGCGGCGCGCCGGTCCGGACTCAGCCCGGCCGTTCGATCGAATACTTCTTCATCTTGGAGCGCAACGTGCTCGGCGGGATGCCGAGAATCGCTGCCGCTCCGTGCCGCCCCGAGATTTTCCAGTCCGACCGTTCGAGCGCGGCCAGGATGTGATCGCGTTCCACCGTTTTCAGCTCACGGATCGTCGTACCCACCACGCGCGGCAAGTCGCCGCGCGGCAGCGGCTCCTCCTCCTGGCCGAGGAGCGGATCGCCGAGTTCGAGCAGCGGCCCCGGCGACGTGATGATCGCGCGCTGGATGACGCTTTCCAGTTCCCGGACATTCCCGGGCCAGTCGTAGGCCTTCAGTTCCCGCATCATGCCTGCAGAAATCCCGGCCACTTCACGGCCGATTTCCTTGGCATGGGTCCGCACGAAGAACTCGGCCAGAAGCTGGATATCGTCACCGCGGTCCCTGAGGGGCGGCAGCACGATCGGGAACGCGTTGATGCGGAAAAAGAGATCCGACCGGAATCGCCCCGCGCTCACCTCACTCCAGAGATCGCGGTTGGTTGCGGCGATAATGCGGACGTCGACGGAGTGCCTCCGGGTGCTGCCGAGTCGCTCGATCTCGCCGTCCTGCAGCGCGCGCAGCAGCTTCGGCTGCAACTCGAGCGGAATCTCGCCGATCTCGTCGAGGAAGAGCGTGCTGCCGTCCGCGAGATCGAATCGCCCCCGCTTGGCCGAGTCTGCGCCCGTGAATGCCCCTTTTTCGTAGCCGAACAGCTCGCTTTCGATCAGGCTTCCCGGCAGAGCCGCGCAGTTGACGCGGACCAGCGGCCGGTTCCTGCGTTCACTCAGCGAATGGATGGCCCGGGCGATGAGTTCCTTGCCGGTCCCGGTTTCGCCCAGGATCAGCACCGGCGCCATCGTCCCCGCGACCTGCTCGACCTGGCGCAGGCATTCGAGCATCGGCCGGCTGCTGCCGATGATCTCGTCGAACTTGTGGCTGCTCTTCAGCTCCTGCTGCAGGTACACGTTCTCCGCCTTGAGCCGGTCGCTCATCGCTTCCAGCCGGGCCAACGCGTCGTCGAGCGCGCGTCGGGAACGCACACGCATGACGAAATTGGCAAGCAGGTCGGTGCAGACGCGCAGATCGAGCTGATCCTGCTCGGTCCAGTCGCGCGGCGTGTCCGTATGGCCGAACGTCGCCACGCCGACGATGCGCTCGCCGACCTCGAGCGGCAGTGCGAGTAGTGCGCACAGGCCCCGGTTCCGCAGGGCCTGCTGGTCGACCGCGAACTCGGCCCCCAGCGCCTCGACGTCGGGGATGGCGACGACCTTCTTGCGGCGCAGGCGCCCGACCATGGCCGGCACGTTTTCCAGCGACACCGGCGTCTCGATCGGTGCCCCACCGGCCTCGTAGCCCTCCGCGAGCTCGACCCGGCGCGACCGGGCGTCATACCAGATGAGCGCCACCCGATCCGCACGGGCGTAGCGCACGAGCTCGATCAGGGTCTTGCGCACGACGTTATCCGCCTCCGTCGCCGTCGCGAGAACGAATCGGGACGAGATCTTCGCCAGTAACTCCTGGTGGCGATGTCGGCGCTCCAGTTCCGCCTTCGTTTCGCGGATGGGCAGCTCGTTCGACTCCGAACCCCAGAAGCGCAAGAGCTTCCCGTCATGCACGATACCGGTGAGACTCGAACGGATTGCGCGGGCTTCGCCGGCCGGCGTCGCATAAACGAGTTCGTAATCCTTGAGCCGGTAATCGCTGGCGACGAAGGCTTTGAAGAACGCGTTGTGCGCCTTGGTGTCCTGGTTGCCGTCGAGCATACCCATCCGGGTGCCGATCACGTCGGCCGGCCGTTTGGCATCGAGCGCACGGGCAAAAACGGAATTGCATTCGACGAGAATCGCATCGTGGCTCCGCGCGATCTGTTCCTCGACCGGCAACGTGATCGGCAAGGGCGGGTCGAATGCATAGCAGTAGATCGAGTTCGAGGTCGTCTCGAAAAGCGCCCGGAACCGGGCTTCCGACTCGGCGATCAGTTCATTGGCGGAGCGCACCCGTGCCCGGCTTTCGCTGAAGCGCCGCTCGAGCCTGCGGCGCCCGCGCGAGCCGATGTACAGGCCGGTCAGCAAGAGCACGAGGGACGCGCGGGTCAGCGCCCAGTAGGCAGTCGCGGAGAGCGTGCCGGACACGGCCGGCGCGCCGGGTCCCGCGAAAATCAGCGCCGCGAGCGCGGGAGCGGCGATCGCCGCGGCATAGGTCGAAACGAACAGCGCGGCGCCGGCAATGAGGAGGGCCCGGGCGATGACCGGGTAGTAGATTTTCTCGCCGCGGAACGCGAACACGGCGTAGGCGAGTATCCCGAGCGCAGCCAGCAGGATCGCAATATCGACCAGCTGCTGGGCGAGTAGCGACGGTGCCCAGGTCACGGCCGTTCAGTCATGCCCGCTGTTGGTGCATTCGGCGCTCCGGCAGTTCGTACGCGTTTTGTACCATCGCGTCACGGCCCAAGTCACGATATTTCGCGACCTGTGGCGAGATGTCGCGACAGAATTCCGTAGCTCGTGATTCGATTTCTCGTGAAATCAGGCTAACCCGTTGTAATTGCGCTGAATGTGACAATTCTGTGACAACCTTCCCAGGGCTGGCACAGAGGTTGCATTGACTGGTACGGGGGACGTTCCGCGCGGCGGGGCAACGAAGGAGCAGGCGGATGGACAGGACGCGGCGACAACCGGTGCAATTCCTTTTGATCACGCCCTGCCCGCTGCGGGCAGGGCTCATCGAGCAGCATTTGCGCATCGCGGGCGCCGAAGCGCGGATCCGCCGGATGGACCCGGGCGCCGATGCGCTCGCCTGCGCCCGGCAGAGCGGACGCTACCGCGGCGAGCCCGCGCCCGACGCCGTACTGCTCGATTTCACGGCACCCGATGCGGGAACCACGGGTCTCGTGGCAAAGCTCAAGTCCCGGGATGCCGGGACCAGGGCACCGCTGATCCTGCTGACGACGCCCGACAGCGAAGCGAACCTGAGTCTCGCCCCCCTCGAGCTCGACATGGGGCGCATATTCGCCCCGACCGACCTCGCGTGCTTTGCCGCGAACCTCGCCCGCCGGTCCCGGACGCGGTTTTGCCGCGCACTCGAAGTCCTGGCCATGCTCGGACCGATCCTGGTTCGCCTGCCCGCCGAGGTCGCCGAGGCCGACGAGACCGGTGCCGCACCCGCCCTGAGGGCAGCCGCCGGACTCTGATTCGCACGGCCGGCGGGGCCGGCCCTGCGATTCAAGATATCCGGCCGCCCGCCGCTAACCGGGACAGGACCGCCCGGAGAACCCGGAATCGTGCGCGGAGACGCCTCCATCGCAGCGGACAGTCGCCCTCCCGCAGCGCCCGCCACGCTGCGCCGGACGGTGTACCGCTATCTCGACAACGCAGCCGAAGACGACACGGCGAGTCGCATCGTCGACATCCTGCTGGTCGTCCTGATTACCGCCAGCGTCCTGGCTGTCGTGCTGGAGTCGATCCCGGCCGTGGAAGCCCGGTTCGCCCGGCAGCTCTACTGGTTCGAAGTCGTCACGATTGCCGTCTTCTCGGTCGAATACCTGCTCCGCGTCTGGACGTCGATCGAGACTGACCCGGCCCGCCGCGACCAGCCCGTCCGCACCCGGCTCCGATTCATGCTGTCGTTCCATGCGATCATCGACCTGCTCGCGATCCTGCCTTTCTACCTGCTCCTGTTCGGAGTGTTCGGCAACGTCGACATGCGCTTCCTGCGCGCCGCACGGCTCCTCCGCGTGCTGAAGCTCACGCGCTACTTCGCCGCGCTCAATCTGCTGATCGTCGCCGTGCGCGAGAACGGCCGAGCGCTGGCGGCATCGTTCCTGATCCTGGTCACCGTCATGCTGTTCGCCGCATCCGGCATGTACTATTTCGAGCGCAATGCGCAACCCGTCGCCTTCGGCAGCATCCCTGCCGCGATGTGGTGGGCTTTCGCGACCCTGACGACAGTCGGCTACGGCGACGTCACGCCCGTTACCGTGGGCGGCAAGATCTTCGGCGCGCTGATCACCGTGGTCGGCATCGGCATGGTGGCACTGCCGACCAGTATCCTCGCGTCCGGCTACAGCCAGCAGCTGCGGCTCAATACCGAGACGTACGAAGAGAAGGCTGCGGAGGCCCTCGATGACGGCGTACTGACCGAGGCGGAAGAGCGCGACCTCGAATCGCTGCGCGTCGGTCTCGGACTGGGCCGGCAGACCGCGAGCCAGATCCTCGACGCCCGCGCGGTACGGGCCGCGCTCGAGCGGGAGACCCGCAAGGCACCGCAACCCTGTCCCCACTGCGGGCATGCGCCCGGCCGCGGGTAGCGCCTGCCGTCAGTCCCGGATCCTGTGCCGGCGGATTTTCTCGACCAGCGTCGTCCGGCCGATCCCGAGAAGTTCTGCGGCGTGCTGCACGACGCCGTCCGCTTCCTCGAGCGCCGCGACGATCATCTCGCGCTCGGTCTTCGCCAGGTAGTCCTTGAGATCGATCCCGCCGGGCGGCAACGAGGCCTGCTGCGGGACGGCCGGTTCGAAATTCGCACTGAGGACCTCCGGTGCTTCGTCCCCGGGGCGACGACTCGGGTTGACGGGCCACGGCAGGTCCGCGGCCGTCACGATGCCGTTCATGCGGACGACGAACAGCCTTTCGATCAGGTTCTGGAGCTCGCGAACGTTGCCGGGCCAGGCGTAACCCTCGAGCAGGCGCATCGCCTCCTCGGCGATACTCAGGTGTGCTGCGCGGTCGAGGCAATGGCGCGCGACGAATTCCTCGACCAGCGGCGGAATGTCCTCGGGCCGTTCCCGCAACGCGGGAATCTCGATCGGGAACACGCTCAGGCGGTAATAGAGGTCCTCGCGAAATGCGCCGCTCTCGATGCGCCGGGGCAGGTCGCGGTGGGTGGCGGCGACGAGCCGCACGTCGACCGGGATGCTGCGCACACCGCCGACGCGCTCGACGGCGCGTTCCTCGAGCACGCGCAGCAGCTTGACCTGCATGACCTGCGGCATGTCGCCGATCTCGTCCAAGAAAAAGGTTCCGCCGTCGGCCTGCTCGAAGCGCCCCGCCCGGCTCGCGACGGCGCCGGTGAACGCCCCCCGCTCGTGGCCGAACAGCTCGCTTTCGAGCAGGTGCTCCGGGATCGCGCCGCAGTTGATGGCCACGAACGGACCCTTCCGGCCCGACGCGTCGTGGATGCGGCGCGCAACGAGTTCTTTCCCGGTACCGGACTCACCCGTGATCAGGACGGTCGCCTGCGTGGGCCCGACCTGGTCGGCCAGTCTGCGCACGTTCTGCATGGCCTGGCTCGCGCCGACCAGCCGTGCACCGCCGCGCTGCCGCTCCCGGCGCTGTGGCCGCGACGCCGACTGGATGTCCTCGAGGATGTCGTTCAGCGCGTCGAGCCTGACCGGCAGGTCCAGTTCGTGGAATCGCCCCCAGGGATACTGCTTTCTCAGGACCGGCGTCCGGGTCATCGCTCGCCCTCCCCCTTGACCATGACGATGGCGACGTTCGGATCAATCCGGCCGACGGCGGCGACGAGCCGCTCGACCTCGGCATCGTCGAGATCCGGCCCGATGAACAGCGCCTGCAGCCGGTCGCCGCCGACCGCCTCCTGCCAGTCGTCGGGCCCCGCCGTGCGGACCAGCGGCGCATCCATGAACTCGATCAGGCCCTTCAGGTTCTCTGCCGACTCGCTTTCGCGATCGATCACCAGGATCAGGGGCTCCATCGCGTTTACGCCGTTTTCACCATTATCTGGGCTCTCGGTCTCACTTGAGGTAAGGAGCAGCAGTTTTCGCCACGATATATTGCTTTTTAACCATATACCAACATTAACGGAAGCAAAATGCCGTTATTGTTCTTTTTTTCCCTCATCCTGATCACCGGGCTGCTGCCCCGCTGCCGGCCGGCCCTAAAGCGACGCCACGCCGGGCCGATAAACGGTGGAGCCCAACGTCAGGGCCGGCCGCAGCCACGGCGCCGGCCCGCCCGGAGCCCATGCCAGCCGACCCGAAACCGACGAGCAACAGCGATATCGCCGCACGGGGCCCGCAGCCGCGGGGCGCGGGCGGGCTCGACTCCCTGACACACGCGGCGCTCGACACGTTGTCGGCCATCCTGCGGGTGTTCGGCAGCGAGGCGTTCGCGACCGACAGGGCGCCCGACCCGGACGTGGTTCGCGCGCTCTGCGAGGGACTGGCGGCGCATGTCGAGCACGGTGCGGCAGTGCCGCCGCTCGACATCGAGCGGGCCGGCGACGGCGCCCGCCAGTGGGCGCGCCTGCGCCGTTTCGTGGCCGATCACCGCCGGGCCGAGAAGGCCTGGGTCACCGGCCGGTTCGCGACCTACCGCGATGCCGTCGACGAACTGCTCGGCGGCCTGCGCCGGATCGGGGCCCGCGACCAGGAGACTGCCGGGCAGGTTACCGAGAGCCTCGAAACGGTCGAAGCGGCGCTCGCAAGCGGCGAGATCGACGCGGTGCGGCGCGCGCTTACGGCCGCCGTCGACAGCGTTACGGCCGTCTTCGCCGAGCAGCAGCAGGCATACGAGGCGCAGCTCAGGGCGCTCGACGATCGCCTCGCGGATCTGCGCGCCGACCTCAGCGCCGCGCACGAAGAGATGCAGCGCGACCCGCTCACCGAGGTCTATAACCGGCGCGCGTTCGATCACGCGCTCGCGCAGGCCCTGAACCTGCATTTCGTCACCGGCCGGCCGGTCACGGTCGTCGTGATCGATATCGACGACTTCAAGGGCATCAACGACACCTGCGGCCACGCGACGGGCGACGAGATACTGCGCGGCGTCGGCGGGTGCCTGGAGCGGGCGTTCGTCCGCAAGGGCGATATCGTCGCGCGGCTGGGCGGCGACGAGTTCGCCGTGCTGCTGGACGACACCTCGGCGGCGAACTCGAAGGGCCTGCTCGACCGTTTTCTCGCGGCCGTGGCCGCGCTCGAATTGCCCGCGGCTGCCGGCAGGCGCCGCGTCACCTGCTCCGCCGGCTATACGGAGATCGATACGGCGGACTCGGCCGAAAGCCTGCTGGCACGCGCGGATGCCGCACTGTACGACGCCAAGAGCGCTGGCCGGGCGCGTGCCTGCCGGCGGGATGCGGAGCCGGGAAACGGCTAAAGCAGGGGCCATTCCTGCCGATATCCTCTGACAGGCGTACGCCGTCTTTATCCAGCGGACGGAGGGCAGCAATTGGATCTGGCGACACTCATCGGGCTCATCGGCGCGTTCGGCATCGTGCTGACCTCGATCTTTCTCGGCGGTTCGGCCGGGACCTTCGTCAATACGCCGTCGCTGCTGGTCGTCCTGGGCGGCACGGTCCTCGTGACGATGATGAAGTTCAGCCTGGGCAAGTTCCTGGGCGCCGCCTCGATCGCGCTCAGGGCCTTCCTCCATCGACCGAGCAACCCGGAACAGCTCATCGAGGAAGCCGTCGAACTCGCCAAGACGGCACGCCAGGGCGGCCTGCTCGCGCTCGAGGATGCCGAGATCTCCGACGACTTCATGAAAACCGGGCTCGGGCTCCTGATCGACGGCCACCCGGCGGACACCGTGCGGGCCATGCTGGTCAAGGACCTCAACCAAACGCTGAAACGGCACGCCGACGGCCAGGACATCTTCAAGGCCATCGGCGACGTCGGGCCCGCGATGGGCATGATCGGCACGCTGATCGGCCTCGTGCAGATGCTCGCGAACATGGACGACCCGAAACAGATCGGCCCCGCCATGGCCGTCGCACTCCTGACGACCCTCTACGGCGCCATTCTCGCCAACATGTTTGCGTTGCCCATCGCGGACAAGCTTGCCGTGCGCAGCCGCGAGGAGAACACGACCAAGTCGCTGATCATCGATGCGCTGCTCAGCATCCAGAGCGGCCAGAACCCGCGCGTCATCGCGAGCATGCTCGAAGCCTATTTACCGCGTTCCAAGCGGCGCGACGAAGACGAGCTCTAGCGGGACCCGCGCATGGCTGAAGTCGCAGGTGAAAAACAGGAACAGCGCGGCGTCCCCGCCTGGGTCATGACGTTCGCCGACCTGATGACGCTGCTGATGTGCTTCTTCGTTCTGCTGCTGTCTTTTTCCGAGATGGACGTCGCCAAATTCAAGCAGCTGTCCGGTTCGATGCGCGAGGCTTTCGGTGTCCAGTCCGAGATCGATGTCCGGACCATACCCAAGGGTACCAGCGTCGTCGCCCAGGAGTTCAGTCCCGGCGAACCGAAGCCGACGCCCATCAACACGGTCCGGCAGTTCACGATCGACTCGAACCGCAACACGCTGGACGCGCTGAGCCGCGAAGCGAAGGAAATCGAAGAGACGCGCGAACATGCCCGCCGCCTGCGCTCGGCGCTCAAAGACGACATCGCGCGCGGCAACGTGTCCATCAGCACCGAGGGCATGAAGGTGATCATCCACCTGATGGAGAACGCGTCGTTCGACTCGGGCTATGCCGACGTGCGCCCCGAGTTCATGCCGGTGCTGCAGGAGATCGCCGACCTGATCGACAAGAACAGCGGCGAGGTCACCGTCTCCGGGCATACGGACAACGTCCCGATCCGCAACGAACGCTTTCGTTCCAACTGGGAACTGTCGACGTCCCGCGCCGTTTCGGTCGCCCACGTCCTGCTCGCCCGCTCCGCGATCGACCCGGAGCGCGTAACGGTGACCGGCCACGCGGACACGCGCCCGCGCGCCCCGAACGACACGCCCGAGAACCGGGCCAGGAACCGCCGCGTGGACGTGAGTATCGTGCGCGGCGGCGAAATCGACGAACTGCGGCGGATGAGTATTGCCGGCGCCGCCGCAGCACAGGCAGAGATTGCGACCGGGACCGCGGAGGAAGACAGCCAATGACCGACGTCAAGGAGAACAGGCGATCCTTCCGGATCACCGAGTCCGCGTACGTCAAGTACACGGTACTCGACGACAAGCAGTTCGCTGCCGGCCTCGAACACTATCGTCTCGCGACCGGCCAGAGCGAAAGCGCGCAGGCCGAGCTCATCGACATCGAGGCCAGGCTCGGCGAAGCCTGCTTCCGGCTGGGCCCGGATTTCGACGCCGTCAATCGCGTGATCACGCTCCTGAACGACAAGCTGAACATCGTCATCCAGCAGTTGCCGGGGCTCCGCGAGAGCAAGGCTGCGCTGATCCGGACGCCGCCGCTCGGCTGCGAGATCAGCGCCGACGGCATGGCATTCCCGGCACAGAAGCCGCCGGCCGAGGGAGCCAAGCTGCACCTGCAGATCCTGCTCGCTTCGGACAACCGCTACGTCGAGACCTTCGCGAAAGTCGTCCGGCACACGGAGGTTCCGCCGGGCAACGACGGCCAGCAATTCGCCTGCGGCGTCGCGGTCGAATTCACGGGCATGAAGGCGGCCGAACGCGAAATCCTGATCCAGCACATGTTCAACCGCGAATCGGAGACGCTCAGGATGCGGCGTCTCAAGCTCGACTCGATGGACTGAACCCCGGCCGGCCGCCGCTCTTCAGGCCAGCGACTCCTGCATCGTCTTGAGCTTGTCCCTGTACTTCGTCATCACGTCGGCAACGGATTTCTCGTCGAGGCCGAGCTTGATGAAAGAGGCGTCCGACGCCATGTCGACCGCCCCGGCGCTGTCGAGCAACACCTTCGCGACGTGGACGATGTCGACGTAGGCGACCGCCGATTCCGGGTCACGGTCAAGGTAGTCGTCCGGTGACGTCGACTCGGCGACCTCGTCCGGGAAGTTCCAGGACTCGATGATGCTCTTCGATATCTGGGGGTTCCAGGATTCGAGTATCGTGTCGAACGACTCCCGCTTGCCGAGCAGTTCGGGGAATTCCTCCGCCTTGGTGACGATGTAGAGCTTGCCGATCTCGTGCAGCAACCCGCAGAGGTAAGCCGTCTCGGCGTTGAGCTGGCGGCGAACCTGCGCGACGGCGAACGCCATGCACGACAGCTTCATGCCGCGCGCCCAGATTGCGCGCAGGAATTTCGCCGCGTGGCTGTGTTTTTCCGACGCGTACAGCTGCTTCATCGCCAGCGACATCGCGGTATTGCGGACGACCTCTACGCCGAGCCGGCTGATCGCGGTTTCCAGCGACTCGATCTTGATATTGGCGCGGTTGTAGAAAGCCGAATTTGCGAATACCAGCAGGCGGGACACGAGCGCGGGATCCATGCTGACCGCACGACTGATGCGTTCGAAGTCGGCTTTCTCGTCCGCCAGCAGCGAGCGGATCTTCAACACGACGTCGGGCAAAGACGGCAGCGCGATGTCGCCGTTGTCCAGCTCGAGCGCGAGCAGGCTCACGAATCGGAATTCGTCATTGACGGTGGTCATTGCAGCACCTCGCTGGTCGGGGCGGCCGCCCCTTTGCGGCCGTGCAGCTTGCGCATGAGCTGTGCCTCACCGATGTTGAGACCGCAGCTTTTTACCAGGTCGTCGATGCTGGCGCCGTGCTGCGCCATGCGTACCGCGTTCTCGATCGGCAACTTCGGCGTCGGCCGGGTCTCCGCGACCGCCGGTCGCGTCTCCAGGGTCCGGATCACACGTTGCAGTTCGCCGACCCGGCGTTCGAGGTGGCGCATCGCCTGCGGCCGCGGCGCCGGCTCGGCCGCGGACTGGGCCAGCGCAGCGCCGGTCGGGCTGCTCCAGAAACGCTCGAAGCGGTCGAGCTGGCGCCGGTACTTTGCCAGCGCGAGGCCGACGGCGGCCAAGAGCGCAGCGTTGGCGATCAGCAGTGCATACAGCGGGATCATGTCTTCGGTCATGGTCATACGTGCTCGTCTATCGAGGGTTTGTCCTCGTCGTCATCATCGTCCGGGTCCGGGCCCTGGCGCGGGTTCTGCCGGCCCTGGTCATCCGGTTTTCGGTCCTTCGGCGTCGGCGGCACGGGCCGGACCGGGTAGGCCGGGCCGATCTGCCGTATGCCGCGTATCGGGTCTGACATGGCTCTCTCCTCACCATCGGGACACGGCCGCGCGAAGCCTCAGCATCGCCTGGCCGTGTATCTGGCAGACGCGTGATTCGGTTACCTCGAGCACCTGCCCGATTTCCTTGAGGTTGAGTTCCTGTTCGTAATAAAGCGACAGCACCAGGCGCTCCCGCTCGGGAAGCCGGTCGATCTCCTTCGCCAGCGCCTGCCGGAACTGTGCGTCGTCGACCGCCTCCTCCGGGGTCGCCGTCTGGGCTTTCGGGATCGCCCGTGCCTGCGGCGAGTCGTCGTGCGTTTCGTCCAGGCTGAACAGCCGGCTGCAGGCGCTGTCCGCGAGTATCGCGTGGTATTCGTCGAGCGAGATGCCGAGCCGCTCAGCCACCGCTTCGCTGCGCGCCGGCTGGCCGGTTTCATTTTCGATCGCGGCCATCGCCTCGGCCGCCTGCCGATACTTGTGATGCACGGAGCGCGGCGTCCAGTCGTATTTGCGGATATCGTCGAGCATCGCGCCCCGGATCCGGATGCCGGCGTAGGTCTTGAAGCTCGCGCCACGCGACGGGTCGAAGTTGTTCGCTGCTTCGAGCAATCCCACCATGCCGGCCTGCATCAGGTCGTCGATTTCGACCGATGCCGGCAGGCGCGCCGCGAGATGCTGTGCGATGCGCTTGACGAGCTCGACGTGTTCCGCCACGAGTTCCTCGGTGGAGGGCGACTCGAGGGCCGCCATGTTGCCGTAGGTGTTCACGCGACGAGTCCCCTGTCCGCGCGCTCTGCGGCATGCGTTGCGGCGAGCAGCCGCTCGAAGAAGAACTGGATGCCGCCGCCCGCAGCCGCCGCATCGGGCAGCGCCAGCGCGCGCTCGGCAAGGCGGCGGAATGCGCGGCCGGACGGGCTCCGCGGATACGCGTCGACGACGGCACGCTGCTGCTGCACGGCGCTCACGAGGTAGTTGTCGCGCGGCACGTCACCCAGGTGCTCGAGTACGACGTCGAGGTAGGCATCGGTCACCCGCCTCAGCTTGTCGAACAGGGCGCGGCCCGCGCCAGCCGATTCACTCTGGTTGGTCACGATCCGGAAGCGCGCGATCCCGTAATGCTGGCTGAACACCTTGATCAGCGCGTAGGCATCGGTCAGCGACGCCGGCTCGTCGCAGACGACAACGAGTGCGTGCTGGGCGGCGGTCACAAAGCGGGCGACGGCCGGCGTAATGCCCGCAGCGGTGTCGACGACGAGAACGTCGGGCACGCGTTCGAGGCTCCCGAAGGCATGGATGATCCCGGCCTGCTCTGCGGCCGCGAGGTCCGTCATCGAGAACGAGCCGGAGGATGCCGGGATGATCCGGATTCCCGCGGGGCCGTCGATCATCGTGTTCTCGAGGTCCGCCTCGCCGCGCAGCACGTGGGCGAGGTTCGACCGGGGCTGCAGGCCGAGCAGCACGTCGACATTGGCGAGACTGACGTCCGCATCGAGCAGGCAGACGCGGCGGCCCGCTTGCCCGAGCGCAATGGCCAGGTTGGCCGCGACATTGGTCTTGCCGACGCCGCCCTTGCCGCTGCAGACGGCCAGGACCTTGACCGGGGCGGGCGCGACGAAATGCCGGAGTCCGGCAGCCTGGGTATGCTCAAGCATTGACCACCCCCGGCTGCACGTAGCGTTCGGCAACCTGGCGCTCGTCGACTTCCGGGCGGCTGTGCTCGAGGCACTCGACGGCCTGGTTCACGAGCCAGAGCCGCCGTGCCTTTGCGGCATGCAGGTCCTCGGGGATGCGCTGGCCGTCGGCGAACCAGGCGGCGCGGAGATCGTGCCGGACCAGCGTGCTGATCGCACAGCCGAGCTGCCCGGCCTCGTCGATCTTGGTCAGGATGCAGCCCTCGATCGGCACACGGCTGAATTCGCGGACGGCCTCCTCGAGCGCGGTCTCCTGCGTTGCCGCCGACAACGTCAGGAGAAACCTCACGCGATCACGATTGCGGCCCCAGGCGGCAAGCCGGTTCGTCAGCTGGCGATCCCGCGGGCTGCGGCCCTCGGTATCGATCAGCACGAGGCGCTTGTTCCGCAGCCGGATCAGCAGCTCGCCGAGTTCTGCCGAGTTGCCGGCCGCGTAGACGTTGGCCCCGATGATGTTCGCAAAAGCGGTGAGGTGTTCGCGGGCCCCGATCCGGAACGCATCCGCGCTGACGAGCGCGATCTCGTCCGGCGAATTTTCGAGCGCGTAATGCGCGGCGATCTTCGCGATGGTCGTGGTCTTGCCGACGCCGGTGGGCCCGATCAGCGCGAACACCCCGCCCGCCTCCAGCAGGTCGTCGTTGCGCACCGGGATCAGCTGGCCGAGCTCAGCGAGGGGCGCCTGCCAGATGCTCCTGACCTCGTCCAGCGGCCCGAGCCGGTCGAGCACGATGTTAGCGACGTCCGGCGCGACGCCGAGCTGCGCGAGATTCTTGAGAACCTGGGCGCGGAGCGGCGCGCGTTCCTTGAGATCGTTCCAGACCAGCCCGGCGACCTGGGATTCCAGGATCCGCCTGAGCGAGCCGATCTCCTCCTGCATCATGCGCAGGCTGCCCGCATCGAGCGCCTGCGACCGCAGGTCTGCGGACACGACTTCCGGGGTCGCGGCCGCGGCGGGCGCCGGACGCGGCGGAGCGTCGTCCTCGGCGATCTCGGCCAGCGCGTCGCTGCTGAGTTCCGCACCGGCCTCACCTTCGAGGCCGAGCGCATGGCGAATCAGCGCTTCGTCGTAGTCGATCGCGGCGATGACCTCGATGCCCTCGGGCACGCGCCGGTTCGACAGGATGACCGCATCCGGGCCCTGGTCCTCGCGTACCCTGCGCAGCACGTGCCGCATGTCCGTATCCAAGTAGCGTTTGATCTTCACAGCCTTTCCTCTGTTTTTGGCTTCGCTCTTTCCGTTGCGTCCAGCCCCGGCATCGGTCCGTCGTTCATCAGCTCACCGCCGCAACCATCTGGATCCGCTTGTCGTCCGGTATCTCGGTGTAGGCGAGCACGGTCAGGTTGCGGATGTTCTTCAGCATGCGGGCAAGCCACGGGCGGATCTGCGGTGGCACCAGCAGCACGGCGGGCTCGCCCGCGATCTCCTGGTGCTGTGCTTTTTCGCTCAGCGTCTTGTGCAGTCGTTCGACCATGCCGGGTTCCAGCCCCATCGTGCCGCCCTCCTGCACCGAGTCATTCAAGATTCGTTCCAACTCGGGCTCGAGCGTCAGAACCGGCAGCTCGGCCCGCGTCCCCGCTACGTTCTGGACGATCGAGCGCCCGAGCGCGACGCGGACCGCGGCCGACAGCGCGTCAGGATCCTGACTCCTGGCCCCGTGCTCCGCCAAAGTTTCGGCGATCTTCCGGATGTTCCGGATCGGTACGTTCTCCGCGAGCAGGTTCTGCAGGACCCGCGTGATGACGCTCATCGGCAGCACCTTCGGGGTCAGTTCCTCGACCAGCTTCGGCGCGACGGTTGCGAGGCGGTCGAACAGCTGCCGGCACTCCTCGTGGCCCAGCAGTTCCTCCGCGTTGGACTTCAGAAGCTGGCTCAAGTGGGTCGCGACGACCGTTGCCGGGTCGACGACCGTGTAGCCGAGCATCTGGGCTTCCTCGCGCTGGCCGGAGTCGATCCAGTACGCCTCGAGCCCGAACGCGGGATCCTCGGTCTTGATGCCCTCGACCGTGCCGAAGACCTGGCCCGGATTGATCGCGAGGTCCCGGTCGACGTGAATCTCGCCTTCGCCCACCGTGACGCCGGCGAGCGTGATCCGGTAGCTCGACGGCGCCAGGTCCAGGTTGTCCCGGATGTGCACCGGCGACACGAGGAAGCCGAGTTCCTCGGTCAGCTTCTTCCTGACGCCCTTGATGCGCGCAACGAGCGGGCCGTTGCGCTGGCGGTCGACGAGCGGGATCAGACGGTAGCCGACCTCGAGACCGACGAGGTCGACCGGATCGACGTCCTGCCAGCTGAGATCGGGCAGCACCGGCTCCCGGTCGGGGACGGCCGCGGCCGGCTGCGCCGGCGCGCGGCGCGCGCGCGCTATCCGGTGTGCCGCGACCAAACAGAGCGCCGCAAGGCTCAGGAATGCCAGGTTGGGCATGCCCGGGATCAGGCCGAGCACGGTGAGGATGCCGCCCGTGACGAGGAATGTCCGGTGGTCGCTGAAGAGCTGGGTCAGGACCTGGTTGCCCATGTCCTGCGAACGGGTCACGCGCGTAACGATGATCGCAACAGCGGTCGACAGGAGCAGCGACGGCACCTGCGCGACGAGCCCGTCGCCGATGGTGAGCAGCGTGTAGTTGTGCACGGCGGCCGACAGCGACAGATCGTATTGCGACATGCCGATGATCAGGCCGCCGATGATGTTGATGAACAGGATCAGGATCGCCGCCACGGCGTCGCCCCGCACGAACTTGCTGGCGCCGTCCATCGAGCCGTAGAAGTCCGCTTCTTCGCTGATCTCGCTGCGGCGTTTGCGTGCCTCGTCCTGGTCGATGATGCCGGCGTTCAGGTCGGCGTCGATCGCCATCTGCTTGCCCGGCATTGCGTCGAGGGTGAAGCGGGCGGAGACCTCGGAGACCCGGGTTGCACCCTTGGTCACGACCACGAAGTTGATGATGACGAGGATACCGAAGACGACCAGGCCGACGGCGTAGTTGCCGCCGACGACGAAGTCGCCGAAGGCCTCGATCACGCGCCCCGCAGCCGACGTGCCCGTATGGCCGTTGAGCAGGACAACTCGCGTCGAGGCGATATTCAGCGCCAGCCTGAGCAGCGTGACGACCAGCAGGATCGTCGGGAAGACGCCGAAGTCGAGCGGCCGGCCGACGTAGACGGTCGTCAGCAGGATGGCGACCGACAGCGCGATGTTGAACGTGAACAGGATGTCGAGCGCCAGGGGCGGCAGCGGGACCATCATCATCGCGAGCATCGCGAGCAGGAGGACGGGCACACCGAGGCCGCGAACGACGTTCGCGGCGTGGGTGCTTGTCAGGGTCGCTGCCATGTCTCGTTATTCCTCTCTGCCGGCGCCGCGTCAGAACGCGTCCTCGTCGATTTCGGGCACGGGCCGTTCCGGCGGCTGCTGGCCGGGCCGCCGGCGTTCGTTCAGCTGGTAGATGTAGGCGAGTACCTGCGCGACCGCGGTATAGAGGCGGCCGGGAATCTCGGCGCCGATCTCGGTCGTCCGGTACAGGACGCGCGCGAGCGGCGGCGCCTCGAAAATCGGCACCCCGTGCGCTGTCGCGACCTCGCGGATCCGGGCGGCGAGCAGGTCGCGGCCCTTGGCCACGACCCGCGGCGCGCCCATCGTCGCCTCGTCGTAGCGCAGGGCGACCGCGAAGTGCAGCGGGTTCGTGATCACGACATCGGCGTTCGGCAGGTCCTCCATCATGCGCCGCGTGGCAGCCTGCTGCTGCAGCATCCGGATTCGCGACTTGACCGCGGGTCGACCCGAGGTCACCATGTGTTAGTCGCGCACATCCTGACGGGTCATGCGCAGCTTCTTCTGGTATTGCCAGAGCTGGAACGGCACGTCGGCTGCAGCGATCAGTATGAGCCCGCAGCTCACGACGAGCAGCGACAGGCCGCAGATCTCTACCGCGCGGCGGATGCCCGCGGGCGCCGGCTGCCGGCCCAGCGCCAGCAGTTCGTCGACGGACCACCACAGCCAGCCGACGGCGATCAGCGCCACGATGCTGAACTTGGCGAGCGCTTTCAGGAGTTCGTGCAGGCTGTTGGCGCTGAAGATGCGCTTAAGGCCCTTCGCCGGACTCATGCGCGACAACTTGGGCGCGACCGCCTGGAAGCTGAACGACCAGCCTCCGATCGATGCCGCGCTCAGGAACACGGCGGCCAGGAGCAGGATGCCGAGCGGCAGCAGGCCGCCGAGCACGGGCCCGGCCACGGTGCCGAGTGCGCGGACGACATACGCGGGATCGTGTACCTCGGCCCGCTCGAGGACGAAGCCAGCGGCGAAGGCTTCGAGCAGGCGCTCCGCGAACGGCCCGGAGAACACGAGCATCGCGGCAGCGCCGGCGAGCATGACGCCCGTCATCGTCAGTTCACGCGAGCGCGGAACGTCGCCTTTCTTGCGCGCCTCCTCCCGACGTTTCGGCGTCGGTTGCTCGGTGCGCTCCTGCAGGGTCTCTTCGGCCATACCCGCCTCAGGAACTCAGAGCCCGAACAGCGCGGCCATCGCCGCCAGCGACAGCCCGAGGAATGACGCCACGTTCTCCACCAGGACCTCCATGTTGAGAAAAATGACCGCGAAGCCCAACAACATCGCAACCGGGAAGCCCACGGCGAACAGGTTCAGGGTCGGCGCGGCCCGGCTCATCACGCCGAAGGAAAGATTCACGACCAGGATCGCGGTGATCGCGGGCAGCGCGATCCTGAGCGCGAAGACGAACACCTGTCCCGTCCATTCGAGCAATTCGGCGAGGATCGCCGGCGACAGTCCCGCACTCGAGATCGGCCACGCACGGAAACTCTCCGCCAGCAGCTCGACCATCGCGAGGTGCCCATCCAGCGCGAGGAAAACCAGCATTCCCAGCATCAGGAACAGCTGTCCAAGCACCGGGATGTTGATGCCCCGCGCACGATCCAGGAAGACTGCGAACCCGAGCCCCATGCTCATGCCGATCACCTGCCCGCCCAGCGCGATTGCGTCGAAGACAAGCTGTACTAAGAATCCCATCGCGACGCCGATCGCCACCTCCTGAATTACCGTGACCAGACCCGCCGCACTCAACGCGTCCAGCGCCGGCGTAGCCGGCACGAGCGGGGCCAGCACCAGGGTGAGCACGACCGCCAGCAGCAGCCGCACCTTGACCGGGACGAAACTGCCGCCGACCAGCGGCATCACCATCAGGAACGCACCGATGCGGACGAACGGCCAGGCGTAGGACGCCAGGAGCCGCATCAGCTGTTCGATCGGGATCTCGATAGTCACTTGTCAATCTCGCTTGCATGTCTCCACCTCACTGCGTCAGGAGATCAGGGAGGGAATCTGGGCAAAAAGCTGCCGCGTGTAATTGACGATGACCGAGAGCATCCAGGGCCCGGCGACGATCAGGGCCGCGACGAGCACGAGGAGCTTCGGAATGAAGCTCAGCGTCATCTCGTTGATCTGGGTCGCCGCCTGGAACATGCCCACGAGCAGGCCGACGCCCAGGGCCGACAGGAGCAGCGGCGCACCGAGCAGCATCGTTACCCAGAGCGCCTGCTGGCCGATCGTGATGATGGTTTCCGGGGTCATCTGCCAATCCTCTAGATGTAAAAGCTCGAAGCCAGGGTCCCGAGCATCAGCGCCCAGCCGTCTACCATGACGAACAACATGATCTTGAACGGCAGCGAGATCAGCATCGGGGACAGCATCATCATGCCCATCGACATCAGGACACTCGACACGACGAGGTCGATGACCAGGAACGGAATGAACACGAGGAAGCCGATCTGGAAAGCTGTTTTGAGCTCGCTGACCATGAAGCTAGGGATGACGATCGAGAGCGGCGCAGCATCGGGAGACGTGATGTCGTCCCGTCCCGCAATCGACGCGAACAATGCCAGATCCGACTCGCGTGTCTGGTCGAGCATGAAGGCCCGGAGCGGCGCAATGCCGCGATCGAATGCCTGCTCGAGCGACAGCTCGCCGTCGATGTAGGGCTGCGCTGCCTCCTGGTGCACCTCGGTGATGACGGGTGCCATGACGAAAAAGGTGAGAAACAGCGCGACGCCCAGCAGCACCTGGTTCGGCGGTGTCTGCGCCGTGCCCAGCGCCTGGCGCAGGATCGACAGCACGATGATGATGCGGACAAAAGCGCTCGTCGACAGCACTGCCGCGGGCAGCAGCGTCAACAGCGTCATCAGGATCAGGATCTGCAGGCTTAAGGAGTACGACTGCGGGTCGGCCTCGCCGACCAGGGCGACCATCGTCTCCTGCTGTGCGCCAGCCGCCGGCGCAAGCAGCAGCAGGATCAGTACGAGTGCGGCGCGGATCACTTGCCGTCCCCCGGCAGGGCCGCCCGCAGCCGCGCGGCGAAGCCCGTCGCCCCGGCTTCGGCCCGGCCCGGGACCACGGGCGTTTCGAGCGTGCACAGGGTCGCCATCGAGTTCGCCGTCACGCCGACGACGAGCTGCTTGTCGCCGACCCGGACGAGCACGATGCGCTCCTTGGGCCCGAGACCGCGGCTCGCCACGACGTCGATGACGTCGGCGGCGCCGCCGGTGCCGAGCCTGAGCCGCGAATAGAGCCAGCCCAGTGCGATCACCGAACCGACGATCACGAGCAGGCTCAGCGCAATGCTCATGACTTCCGGGGCCTGGATGACGGGATTGTCCATCAGCGCGATCCGTCAGTTGATCTTTTCGATCCGTTCCGTGGGGCTGACGACGTCCGTCAGCCGCACCCCGAAGCGGTCGTCGACGACGACGATCTCGCCGTGGGCAATCAGCGTGCCGTTGACCAGCACGTCCATCGGCTCACCGGCGCTCGTGTCGAGCGCGATGACCGACCCCTCGACCAGGGAAACGAGGTCCCGGATCGAAATGTCGGTGGTGCCCACGCGCAGCGTCACGTTGACCGGGATATCGAGCACGAGATCCAGGTTGACGTCGGCACCGGCGCTGCCGGTCTTCTGCTTGCCGTCTGCGAGTTGATCCGGCGCATACTGCGGCGCACCGGCATCCGCAGCGCCGCTGTCTTCGTTTGCTGCGCCTTCCGGCGTTTCTGTTGCCATATCCTCGAGCTCCTTTTGCTCAGTCCGTTCGTGGTAGATCTGCAGCGCGCGCGGCCGCGAGCCATTGCCCCGCTTCCATCGCGTGCCGGCCTTCGTGGATGCCGAACCGGCCTTCGATGACCGGCACGTTCTTTACGCACAGCGTGCTCTTCACGGGATCCTCGATGTCGATGACGTCGCCGGGCTTGAGCCCGGCCGCAGCCCGCAGCGGCAGGCGACCGCGGCCGACGATGGAGGCGACCGTGACCACCGAGTCCGTGACGCTCGCGCGGATCGATCGCTGCCAGAACGCATCCTGTTCGGGGTCGCGCTCGCGCTTCTGGCCTTCGAACACGGGCAGGAGCGAGGCGACCATCGAGCGCAGCCAGACGATGTGGAATGCGTGGCGCTGGCCCGCGAATTCGATTTCGAAGTCGGCCGCGATCACGGTATCGCTCGTCTCGAAGCCGTCGATGATGTCGGTCGAGAGGTGCGTGCCCGCGCGTGCGTGTTCGAGTTCGACCAGCGGCCGCCAGACGTCGACCAGGGTCGCGACGAGATCACCAGAGAACAGCGCCGCCACGTTGGTCTCGCCCGGGGTGAACATGTCAGGCGCATGTTCCGGCGGCTCGTTGTCGCCGCCGCCGTAGAATGCCTCGACGAGCAGCCGCACGAGTGCCGCGGGCACGTAGACGAGGAACGCGTCCGGCAGCGGCTTCAGCGTGTATTCGAGGACGATGGAGAATTCCGGATTGCGGTCGCAGTACTCCCCGTACGGGCAGGTCGTGATGGCCCCGGGCGTGATCGCTACCTCGTTGCTCACCAGCTGCTCCGCCAGCCGGGCCGCGCGGTCCGCGAAGCGGCGGTTGAGCCGTTGCAGCCGCGGAAAACTGTTCGTCGCCATGCGGGAGCGTTCCGGGATCTCGAAGGCACGGACCTTTGCATAGCGCGGTCCCGAGAAAGACTGGACTTCGACCTCGCCCGTCGCCACGCCGTCGAGCAGCGCCTCTTTTTCCTGGTCTGTCAGTACCTGTTCGGCCATGCGCCCGTGTCCCCTTGCGCTACTGGATGACGAGATTCGTGAAATAGACGGCCTCGACGCCGGGCTCGCCGCCGATCTCCGTCATGACTTCGCGGATCGCCTCGAGGCCGTCGGCCAGCATCTTTTCCTTGCCCTCGTGCGTGACCACCTCCTCGTAGGTCACGCCGCTGTAGAGCAGGATCAGGGCATTGCGAATCACCGCCACGTGCTCACGGACGCTGTTGATGACGCCCTGGTCGCGCGCCATCACCTCCATCGTGATCTGCATGTAGTGCTGCTCGCCGGCCTCGTCCTTGAAATTGACGACGATCGGCGGGTGCAGGCTCGTGTAGAGGGCGGGCCCGCTGCCGGGTTCCGGTGCCGCCTCGGTTGCCTCCTCGGCCGGCGGGGAGATCATGTTCATCACGGCCGGTCCGGCGAAGATTCCGACTGCGAGCAGCACGACCGCGCCGCCGCCCAGGGCGAGAATCTTCAGCATGCCGCCGCCGTTTGCCTCCGGCGCTTCTTCGGGGGTGTCTACCGCTTCGTCAGCCATGGCTAGCTCCAGTCAGTCCTGGAGGCCATGATGCAAGCGGCGTGCCAATCAGGTTTTCAGCTGTTTTTTTATAATTTTTTCAATGCTTTACGTTGATTATCTAATGCGGTTCAGCGGTCGCTGCGCGTCAGGAATCCGGCCTGCCAAGACCCAGCCGGTGGTCCTGTCATTTTTTTGACGCGACCTCAGGCAAAGGTGTCGACGAGCCCGGCCGGCTCGCGCCGGCGCGCCGGGCCATCGGTCCCGGCATCGGCTTCCGCCGCCCCGGGCGCGCGGTAACCGTCAGCCGGAACCGCACGCCCGGCGTCCCGCTGTCCCTGCGGCACGCTTTCGCCGCCCACGCTGGTCTGCGCCAGCGTGAGACCGTTGTCGGCCAGCATCTCGCGCAGCCGCGGCAGCGCCTGCTCGATCGCATCGCGGGTCAGTGCGTGCTGCGCGATGAAGGTCACGCTCGTCGCGCCGTCTTCGACCGCCACCTGGATCCGGAGGGGCCCGAGTTCCGCAGGGCTCAGGCGGATCTCCGCGGTCTGGAATCCGCTGCCGTTGACCAGCCGGACCCGCTGGCCGACCTCCTCGGCCCAGCCGGGGGCGCCGACCGGCACGTCGATCGGGGCGGGACGGGGTGCCGCGGGCAGCGGCTGCGTTTCGGCAGCCGGCCGCGCGGCCGAGCCCGCCGTTGCGCCGGTTGCCGTCGTGGCGACCGGGGCCGGGCCCTCGAGGGCCGCGTCGGCCGCAGCCGACGTACGCGGCGCGTGGCCGGCCGCTTCGGCGACCAGGGTCCGGACCGGCGCGTCGCCTGGCTGCGCTGTCGCGGCCGCTCCGGGTGGCGCAGCGCGTGCCGGCAGGTCAGGCGTCGCCGCCCGTGGCGGCGATGCGGCCGGGTCGGGCGGCGCGCCCGGTCTTGCGCCGGCAGGCAGCCCGCGGCCGGCCGCTTCGGCGGCCCTCGCGGATCCCGGGACCGCAACCGGCGCGACCGGCTGCGGCACCCGTCCCGGCCGGGGCAATGCCGGCGCGCGATCGGCGGAGGCGGGTCCGCCGGGCGGCGCCAGGCCGGGCGCGGGGCGTGCCTCCCGCCCGGCTTCCCGGGCGATGTCCCGCGCGACCGGGGCGGCAATCCTGTTGCCATCGGCATTGGCGACAGGCACGGCCTCCGGGCCGTCGGCCCCCGTTGCCCCGGGTGCAGACGGCAGGGACGCCTGCGGCATGGCGGAAGGTGCCGGCGCGGGCGCTGGCGAACCCGGCACGGCCGCGGGGATCGGCGCCGTGGCACCGCCCGGCGCGGGCCATGGCCCCGCAGCCGGTACCGGAATCCCGGCCGGCGCGGCCAGCCCGGGCGGGCCAGCCGCGGGTGCG